>NZ_JAPDCN010000006.1:0-289569 GCF_027706185.1 Aeromonas sp. Y318-3 | reverse complement strand
GAAAATCAAAAATTGTTTTTGATGTTCGATGCTGTGAGTGCCCACACAGATTGCTTGATTCAAATTGTTAAAGAGCGACGCAACAGTGTGTTGCTGCGGGAGTGGAATTCTACTCAACCGCCTTCTCGAGTCAAGCCTTATTTTCAAAGGCTTTTCGAGGTTATCAACGAGGTTGTTTGCGTTGCCGCTTGCCCTGTCGATGGAGGCGCATTATAGGGAACAGATTCTTTCTGGCAAGGCTAAACTGCATGTTTTTTTGATAAAACCGCACAACCGTTCAAACAACAAACAAAAAGAATAAAACTTGAACTGAATCACACATTCTTGAGGCAGATGACCGTCAAGTACCCCTCCCCTTCAACTCATATAAGCCATTTCGGATTGTTGACGCGCCAGCCAAAGCTCCTCCATCTCCAACAAGGTTTGATAGATTTTCTCCGCCTGCTCTGGTCGGCTGAACAGATAGCCCTGCCCATACAAGTGGATATCGGTCAGAGATCGCAATACATCCAACTGCGCCTGTGTCTCAATCCCTTCACACACCAGACTCTTGCCCAGCATCGACCCCATCCGACAAATATTGGCGACCAGTTCGGATGCCTCCATTGAGGTGTCAATGCCTTGTATAAAGGAGCGGTCGATCTTCACCTTGCTGACCGGTAACTTTTGCAGATAACTCAAAGATGAATAACCAGTCCCAAAATCGTCTAATGCCAGCAGTACCCCCTGCTGATTGAGATCCTGCATCAGTTGCAGCGAGTTCTTCACTTCCCGCATGGTGGTATCTTCCGTGACCTCCAGGACCAGGCTACGGGCAGGCAGATGGTGCTCCATCAATGCCTTGGCCACCAGTTTGAGCAAATTACGCTGGTACATGCCTGGCGAGATATTCACACACATTTGCAGATCAACCATACCAAGCTGGTGCCACTGATAAAGCTGCTCGCAAGCTGTGTTCAGCACCCAGCTGCCAACCCGTTCGGCAAGCTGGAACTCCTCAGCCACCATAATCACTTCGTTTGGCGGAATGAAACCGAGTTCCGGATGCCGCCAGCGCAACAGAGCCTCGACAGCTTCGCAGCGGCCACTCTCTAGATTGACGATGGGTTGGTAATAGAGTTCCAGCGCATTGTGTTCCAGCGCCATGATCATATCCGACGCCAGATGTTTGCGCCGCGCCGTCTCGTTGAGCAGGGAGTTATCGTAAATCACATAGGGAACATGGGTCTTGCGACTATGGAACAGGGCCTGCTCCGCACGACTCAGCAACTCCTGAGTCTTGTCGCTGTCCATCGGATAGAAGGCAATCCCAATCCCGACTTCAAGCCGGAAGGGATAGTTGTCATAGACGATATCTTGCTTCAGCGCATGCAGCAATCGCGCTACCAGCTCCCTGACCTGACGCAGATCGCTGCTGCCACGCTGGATAATGGCAAATTGATCCCCCCCCAGACGTCCGCTCCACTCGCCCTCTTCACAGAGCACTCGGATCCGGGTGGCAAACTCACAAAGCAGATAATCACCAGTGTCATAGCCAAACTTGCTGTTGATATCCCTGAAGTCGTTGATATCGACCAGCACCAGCCCAAACGGCACTTCCTGTGTGGCGTACAGCTCCATCCGCTCCAGCAGAGCAACCCGATTGGACAACCCGGTCAGCGGATCCCGTCTGGCCGCTCTGAAATGACGACGCCCTTCATATATAAGCAGCATGCTGAGCAGCAGCACTGACATGACCAGACCGGAGACCATCAGCAACAAGGCATTGCGCAATTGACCAAAATGGCGATCGTTCTCGGAATAGACGTTAATGTTCTTCTGCATCACAGAAGCGAGGGAGTAGGAGAGCGGCTCTTGCAGCGGGGCAAGGCGCATCATGATCTGCTGATAGTCAGATGCTCCGCTCTGCAACTTGGTGATGTCGGGCTCTATTTGACGAATATTGGTTTCAATCAGCTGCACCAGACGCAAGGTTTTCTGCTTGTCCTGCATGCTCTTGCGCAGCTGGCCGCTCAACAGGATGGGCGTTCTACTCCAGAGAATGTCATAACGCAGCATCAAGGTGTCATGATCAATCCCGCCATAGTGATAGACCTCTACTGCATTGAGGAAACGCCCGAGTTCCAGCTGCAACTGCATCAACGCCCAGGAAACATCATAGGTGTATTTCTCCATCGCTCTGGTCGCATTCTGGATTTGCATCAGGCAATAGAGGGTGCTCCCGGTAAACGACAGGATGGATACGTACAGAATGACGAGCAGTGGCCACGCCCTGGTCTTTCCTTTCACCCCATGCTCCCGTGCGGTTTTTATCAGTGCTGAATGTCTATCAAATCCAGCTGCCAGATCATCATGTCGGTATATTCGGATCGCTTCAATTCCGGATATTGATCAAGAGGCAGCATAAACCAGACCGGCCCCTTGTCGCGCACCCGCATGACAGCGCCGTTGTCTTCCCATGCAAGGATGGGCTCGTATTTGGCGACCTTGTCCCATTCAATGCGGACCTGGAAACTGTTCAGTGCTGTCAACGTAATGGTCTTGCCATCCGCACCGACTGCAGCCAATACATCGGCCAGTTTTGGGCCTCTGTAGGTGTGCGGCTTATCCACCCACGGGTTGCCTGTCACTATCTCATGTTGCGGCAGAGCCTGTAGTTTTGCCAGATCAAACAACACCTTGCCATCAACTTCGTCTGCCGACCTGATGTTACCACCCACTTTCAGGATCACCGGCCCAGTCCGCGCCTCAGCAGCCATCACCGGCATGATGACCAATGAACACAGTAGTGTCAGCCAACCAAACATTTTCATATCGCCCCCATATTTGCTGTCTCAACAGACTCAGTTTAGCCAGATATAAAAAAACGGCTCGCCTTGAGCGAGCCGTTTGTCAAACAGAGCAAGGGGGATGATTACATCATGCCCATACCACCCATGCCGCCCATGTCAGGCATGGCAGGGGTATCTTTCTTCGGCAGTTCGGTGACCATACACTCGGTGGTGATCATCAGACCGGCGATGGAAGAGGCAAACTGCAGGGCTGAACGGGTTACCTTGGTCGGATCCAGGATACCCATGGCCAGCATGTCGCCATACTGTTCGCTGTAAGCGTTGTAACCGAAGTTGCCTTCGCCGTTCTTCACTGCGTTGGCAATGACGGAGGCTTCCTCACCGGCGTTGATGACGATTTGACGCAGCGGGGCTTCCATGGCGCGCAGGGCAACCTTGATACCGACGTTCTGGTCTTCGTTGTCACCACGCAGACCAGCCAGTTTGGCTGCAACGCGAACCAACGCAACACCACCACCGGCAACCACACCTTCTTCAACCGCGGCGCGGGTAGCGTGCAGGGCATCTTCAACGCGGGCTTTCTTCTCTTTCATCTCGACTTCGGTGGCTGCGCCAACCTTGATCACGGCAACACCGCCAGCCAGCTTGGCTACGCGCTCTTGCAGCTTCTCACGATCGTAGTCGGAAGAGGTCTCTTCGATCTGTTGACGGATCTGGGCAACACGGCCTTCGATCACACCGGCATCACCCACGCCATCGATGATGGTGGTGTTCTCTTTGGTGATGACGATGCGCTTGGCACGACCCAGATCTTCCAGCGTCGCTTTTTCCAGCTCCATGCCAACTTCTTCAGAGATGACGGTACCGCCAGTCAGTACGGCGATATCCTGCAGCATGGCCTTGCGACGGTCACCGAAGCCAGGCGCCTTGACGGCAGCCACTTTCACGATACCGCGCATGGTGTTGACCACCAGAGTCGCCAGGGCTTCGCCTTCTACGTCTTCAGCAACAATCAGCAGCGGCTTGCCAGCTTTGGCAACGCCTTCCAGCACCGGCAGCATTTCGCGGATGTTGGAGACTTTCTTGTCAACCAGCAGGATGAACGGGTCGTCCAGTTCAACGGAACCGGTCTCTTGCTTGTTGATGAAGTAGGGGGACAGGTAGCCGCGGTCGAACTGCATACCTTCAACAACTGCCAGCTCATCTTCCAGACCCTGACCATCTTCAACGGTGATGACGCCATCGCGACCCACTTTGTCCATGGCTTCAGCAATCAGCTTGCCCACTTTCTCGTCGGAGTTGGCGGAGATGGTGCCCACCTGAGCGATGGCATTGCTGTCAGCGCACGGCTGGGACAGCGCCTGCAGTTCAGCAACAGCAGCCACAACGGCTTTGTCGATACCGCGCTTCAGATCCATCGGGTTCATACCGGCGGCAACGGCTTTCAGACCTTCGTTGACGATGGCCTGAGCCAGAACGGTTGCAGTAGTGGTACCGTCACCGGCGGCATCGTTCGCCTTGGAAGCCACTTCCTTGACCATCTGGGCGCCCATGTTCTGGAACTTGTCTTCCAGCTCGATTTCGCGCGCAACAGACACACCATCTTTAGTGATGGTCGGGGCACCGAAGGACTTGTCCAGCACCACGTTGCGGCCTTTCGGGCCCAGAGTCACCTTGACGGCATCAGCCAGGATGTTTACGCCTTCCAGCATCTTGATGCGGGCTTCGTTACCAAACTTAACGTCTTTAGCTGCCATTTTTCTTCAATCCTTAAATCAATTCGGGGAAAAGGAGGATGGATTACTCTTCGACAATCGCCAGGATGTCGGTTTCGGAGAGGATCAGGACGTCCTGACCATCCAGCTTCTCGGTCTTCACACCGTAGCCTTCGTTGAAGATCACCTTGTCACCAACCTTCACGGCCAGCGCTTTGACTTCGCCATTATCCAGGATGCGACCAGTCCCCACGGCAAGCACTTCACCACGGGTGGACTTCTGGGCCGCAGTACCAGTCAAGACGATACCGCCGGCAGATTTGGCTTCAGCTTCGATGCGCTTGATGATGACGCGGTCGTGCAGTGGACGAATTTTCATCGATAACTC
Source organism: Aeromonas sp. Y318-3 (assembly GCF_027706185.1). Taxonomy (NCBI): domain Bacteria; kingdom Pseudomonadati; phylum Pseudomonadota; class Gammaproteobacteria; order Aeromonadales; family Aeromonadaceae; genus Aeromonas; species Aeromonas sp. Y318-3. Next base: position 284,674 of record NZ_JAPDCN010000006.1, on the reverse strand, counting down.
TCCCAAAATGAGTCTCATTGTTGCTTTGAGGAATGGCCGTTCCAGGCCAAATTAAATATGTCCCTGATGTGGGGCAGAGTTGCTAACCCTTCAAGGGCAAATACAAAAAAAATTTTTTCACGTACTATAAACATCTTCGATGGTTCAGCCATGTCCGCACTCTGGAGCAAGGTCGGTTCAAGCCGCCCGGTTTCCATGCCAGAACCTTCAAAGCCAGCTGTAGAGACGAGCCCTTGACCCGCACCAACCCCATGCTGACAGCCCCTATTCCGGTCGTACTGCGCCAGATGACGGGCCCCATGATCTTCGGCATCATCGCCATTCTGGCCTTCAATCTGGTCGATACCTTTTTTATCGGTATGCTGGGCACCGAAGCTCTGGCCGCCATCAGTTTTACCTTTCCTGTCACTTTTGTGGTTACCTCGCTGGCGATGGGATTGGGCGCCGGATTGTCAGCGGTGATCGGTCATACCCTGGGGCAGGGCAAACACGATGAGGCGGCCCATCTCGCCACCGACAGCCTGTTTCTGGCGGTGATCATGGTGGCCCTGCTCTCCGCGGGGGGGGCTCTCACCATCAAGCCTCTGTTTACTCTGCTGGGAGCCAGTGCCGAGCTTATCTCCCTCATCCATGACTACATGCTGATCTGGTATCTCACCGTCCCCATGCTGGTGCTGCCCATGGTGGGCAATGCCGCCATCCGGGCGACCGGCGATACCAAAACCCCCAGTCTGGTGATGGCAGTAGCCGGGTTGGTCAACGGGGTGCTGGATCCTCTGTTGATCTTCGGCATCGGCCCCTTTCCCGAATGGGGGATCCGAGGGGCCGCCATCGCGACTTCTATCTCCTGGTTGATGGCGATGCTGGTCAGCCTCTATATCCTGCGTCATCGGGAGGGCTTGCTGCTGTGGCGCCTCTCGCCGCGGGCCCGGTTGCTGACCCACTGGCAGGCCTTGCTCCATGTCGCCGTCCCCGCCTCTTTTACCAATATGCTCAACCCCCTGGCCAATGCGGTGCTGATGACGATCTTTGCGGGTCTGGGTACCGAGGTGGTAGCCGCTTACGGCGCCGCGTCGCGGGTCGAGGCGCTGTTGCTAATTGTGATGATGGCCCTAGCCTCCGTACTGGCCCCTTTCATCTCGCAAAACTGCGGCGCTGGCAATCCGGCCCGGGCCAAAGCCGCACTTCAGAGCAGCATGCGCTTTGCACTACTGTTCCAGCTCGCCATCTATGGCCTGACCTGGCTACTGGCGCCACTCATCGCCAATCTGTTCAGCGATCATCCGCAGGTCATTCGCCTCATCATTCTCTATCTGCATCTGGTGCCGATCGGTTACGGCTTTCAGGGCATGGTGATGCTGCTGGCCTCGGCACTCAATGGCGTTCGAGCATCCAGTATCTCGTTTTTGTTCAACGGATTGCGTCTGTTTGGTTTTCTGTTGCCAGGAGCCTGGCTGGGGGCAAAACTGGGAGGAGAACAGGGGATATATCTGGGGATACTGCTGGCCAATCTGGCGGCGGGCACCCTCGCATGGTGGTATGCCCGACACCGCTTCGAGGCCTTGTGCCATCAGGGCAAACCCTGATTCAGTCACTCACCTCGGGGTTTCGTCTCGTCGATTACTCTTTGCGCTCAAATTCGCCTTCGATAGTGGTGCCGCCCTGCTTGGAGTTCCCCATATGATCATCGGACGGTGCGTTGCCAAACGGCGATTGAGTACGCTGGAAGCCGCCCATCTGCATCCGGAACTGGTTGCTGCCGATCAGCTTGTCGGCCAGTTTGTTGCGCAGCCAAGGCTGCAGCAGCAGGATCCCGAAAAAGTCGGTGACAAAACCCGGAATGATCAGCAGCAGACCGGCCAACGCCAGCATCATGCCCCCCATCACCTCGCGGCCCGGCATCTCGCCCATCTGCATCTTTTGCTGGGCGCTGAACAGGGTCTTGATCCCTTCACTGCGCACCAGCGAGGAGCCCAATACCGCAGTCAGGATGAGCAAGCCGACAGTCGGCAGCGCCCCGATTACCGAGCCGACCTCGATCATCACGGTGAGCTCCAGCACAACCAGACCCACCAACAACAAAAACAACTTGCCCATATCCACTCCAGCACCGGTAAATTGAGAAAAAGTGGCAGCCATGCAACGATGGTCAGAGACGATTTTGCCCCCCATCATCACCACTTTCTGCCCTGAATAAATGGGGGCTGCCACCCTCTTTTCAAGTTGGTCAACTGACTCCTACGTCATCAGCAATCTAAAAAACCAGCAAAAAGTCACAAAAATTTATAAAAATCATCATGATAAAAACTTCATAACATATGTGTACTTTTCTCAAAGTAATTTGAATATGTCGCAAATTTAGTGATCCACCTCTAATAACCGATACCTCAATTGGAGTAGTATATTGATTAGTTTTTCGGGAGGTCATTCTCCCAACCGCCCCACTCGATGTGTGGTGCTTCAGGATGAGCTGTGCGCAAGGAACTCGCGACCACTCGGTGAGGATTTTTCCATTTATCTGATTTCTGAGGCATTACAATGAGCGACATCAAGAACGTCCGCATTGAAGAAGACCTGCTGGGCACCAAAGAAGTTTCCAATGATCTCTACTACGGTGTGCACACCCTGCGCGCTGTCGAGAACTTCAAGATCAGCTCTCAGAAGATTTCTGACGTTCCGGAATTCGTCCGCGGTATGGTGCTGACCAAGAAGGCCGCTGCGCTGGCAAACGGTGAACTGGGTACCATCCGTCCTGAAATTGCTGACATGATCGTAGAAGCCTGCGACCTGATGCTGAACACCGGCAAATGCTTCGACCAGTTCCCGGTCGACGTTTACCAGGGTGGTGCCGGCACCTCCGTCAACATGAACACCAACGAAGTACTGGCCAACATCGCCCTGGAAATCATGGGTCTGGAGAAAGGCCGTTACGACGTCATCAACCCGAACGACCACGTCAACAAGTGCCAGTCCACCAACGATGCCTACCCGACCGGTTTCCGCGTTGCTGTGGTCAACAGCACCGACGTGACTCTGCACGCGCTGGAGCACCTGATCGCGGCATTCGATGCCAAAGCGAAAGAGTTCAAAAACATCCTGAAGATGGGTCGTACCCAGCTGCAAGATGCAGTTCCGATGACCCTGGGTCAGGAGTTCCACGCGTTCGCAGTGACCCTGCGTGAAGAGATCAAGTCCATCAAGCGTTGCCAGGAGCTGCTGCTGGAAGTGAACTTGGGCGCGACCGCCATCGGTACCGGTCTGAACACTCCGCCCGAGTACTCTGCACTGGCCATCAAGCGTCTGGCCGAGATCACCGGTCGTGCCTATGTGCCGGCAGAAGACCTGATCGAAGCGACATCAGACTGTGGTGCCTACGTCATGCTGCACGGCGCCATCAAGCGTCTGGCCATGAAGCTGTCCAAGATCTGTAATGACCTGCGTCTGCTCTCCTCCGGCCCGCGCACCGCACTGAAAGAGATCAACCTGCCGGAAATGCAGGCGGGTTCCTCCATCATGCCGGCCAAGGTCAACCCGGTTATCCCGGAAGTGGTCAACCAATCCTGCTTCAAGGTATTCGGTAACGACATCACCATCACCTTCGCCGCCGAAGCCGGTCAGCTGCAGCTGAACGTCATGGAGCCGGTGATTGGTCAGGCGATGTTCGAATCCCTGAGCCTGATGGAAAAAGCCTGTATTTCCCTGCGCGAGAAGTGCGTGGAAGGTATCACCGCCAACCCGGAAATCTGCATGAATCACGTGCTGAACTCCATCGGTATCGTGACCTACCTGAACCCCTTCATCGGCCACCACGAAGGGGATATCGTCGGCAAGATCTGTGCCCAGACCGGCAAGAACGTCCGTGAAGTCGTCCTTGAGCGCGGCCTGCTGAGCGCCGAGCAGCTGGACGAAATTCTCTCCATCGAGAACCTGATGAACCCGCAATACAAAGCCAAGCGTTTCACCCGCGAAGCTGCCGTATAAGCGAGTGTGGGCCGGGATCTTCCCGGCCCATAAAGTCAGTTCCCGATTGGTCTTTATCCCCAGCCCGATCGGGAATTGGCTTTTTGCCAAATAAAAACCAAAAACTAAAAAATGGAGTTATCGCTATGATTGGAATCGAGTTACTTGTCGTGCTCGCCGCTATCTATCTGGGGGCCCGGATAGGCAGCATCGGCATCGGCTTTGCCGGTGGTCTGGGGGTACTGGTATTGACGTGGGGTCTGGGCATGCCCATCCCGAGCGATCAACTGGTCAGCTACATCCCTTGGGATGTGATCATGATCATCGCATCCGTCATCTGTGCCATCGCCTGTATGCAACTGGCTGGCGGGATGGACTACCTGGTCTTCCTGGCAGAAAAAGCGCTGCGCAAGAACCCCAAATACATCACCTTCGCCGCCCCGGTGGTCACCTACCTGATGACCATGCTGGCCGGTACCGGTCATACCGCCTTCTCCACCCTGCCGGTGATCGCTGAAGTGGCCAAAGAGCAAGGGATCCGCCCATCCCGTCCGCTCTCCATCGCGGTTGTCGCCTCCCAGATCGCCATCACAGCTTCCCCGATCTCTGCCGCTGTGGTTGCCTTCTCCGGCATGCTCGAGCCGTTTGGTGTTGACTACCTGACCCTGCTGGCCATCTGTATCCCCTCTACCTTCCTGGCCTGTATCCTGGGCGCCTTCATTGCCAACATGATGGGCAAGCCGCTGGAGCAGGACGAAGTCTATCTGGAGCGTAAAGCCAAGGGCCTGATCAAACTGCGTGGTACTACCAAGCTCGAGATCAAACCGTACGCCAAGCTGTCGGTCTGGATCTTCATCGCCGCCATCGTTGCTGTCATGGCTTATGCCACTGCCATCTCCGGTAAAGTAGGCCTGATCACCAACCCGCCGATCCCCCGTGACGGCGCCATCATGGGCATCATGCTGGCCGCGGCCACCATCATGACCCTGGTGTGCAAACTGGACGCCACCCAGGTCACCAACATGCCGACCTTCAAGTCCGGTATGTCCGCCTGTATCTGCGTACTGGGTGTCGCCTGGCTGGGTAACGTCTTCGTGAAAGGCAACATGGACACCATCCAGCTGATCGCTGGCGACCTGCTGAACCAGTACTCCTGGCTGCTGGCCGTGGTGCTGTTCTTCGCCGCCATGCTGCTCTACTCACAGGGTGCAACCACCAAAGCCCTGATGCCTGCCGCTCTGGCACTGGGTGTCAGCCCGCTGACTGCGATTGCCTCTTTCGCAGCCGTGAGCGCCCTGTTTGTACTGCCGACCTACCCGACCCTGCTGGCTGCGGTAGAGATGGACGACACCGGCTCCACCCGTATCGGTAAGGCGGTCTTCAACCACCCCTTCTTCGTACCGGGCACCGCCACCATCGCCATCGCCGTGGCGCTGGGCTTCTTCTTCGGCGGCATCCTGCTGTAATCCTGTCGCCTGCCGATAGCCAAACAAAAATCCCCGCCAGTTGGCGGGGATTTTTTTATCTCTTTACTCTGTACTTGGCTTGGCTGTCTGGCAGCGAGAGGCCTGACGTATTATCCGGATGGCTCAACCACGGCGACAGCAGACACCACAACAGCGTGCCAGCGGCGCTATAACCACCGCTGCCGGATTGCCGGAGTAGTAGGCCACCATGGTACTCACCACCACGCCAGAAGGCGGGATCCTTCGGATCAGACCGGATCCAGGGTATCCAGCGGCCAGCGCGGCACGGCTTTGACCACAAGCGGTTCGAACACGCCCGCTTTCAGGCGCTGCATACCGGCGTAAGCGATCATGGCGCCGTTATCGGTGCAATATTCAGTGCGCGGATAGAACACCTCGCCCTTGAGGCTCTCCATCAGCTCGGCCAGCTGGGCACGCAGATGACGGTTGGCACTGACGCCACCGGCGACCACCAGACGCGTGAGACCGGTCTCTTTCAAGGCACGACGGCACTTGATGGCCAGGGTATCAACCACCGCATCTTCAAACGCCCGAGCGATATCGGCACGGGTCTGTTCATCATCACCATTGGCGGCGATGGTGTTGGCTGTGAAGGTCTTGAGGCCGGAGAAGCTCATGTCGAGCCCTGGGCGATCAGTCATGGGACGGGGGAAGTGGAAGCGCCCCTTAGTGCCCTTCTCGGCCAGACGGGAGAGCAGCGGACCACCCGGATAGTCCAGCCCCATCAGCTTGGCGGTCTTGTCGAACGCTTCGCCAGCGGCATCGTCGATGGATTCCCCCAACAGCTGATAGCTGCCGATACCGTCGACTCGTACCAGCATGGAGTGACCACCAGAGACCAGCAGCGCCACGAAGGGGAACTCGGGAGCTTTCTCTTCCAGCATGGGAGCCAGCAGGTGGCCTTCCATATGGTGGACGGCGATAGCAGGCTTGTTCCATGCCATCGCCAGCGAACGACCAATAGTGGCCCCCACCAGAATGGCGCCAACCAGACCCGGACCCGCGGTATACGCGATGCCGTCGATGTCATCCTTGCCCAGTCCCGCCTCTTGCAATGCGGCCTGGATCAACGGGATCGTCTTGCGAACATGATCCCGGCTGGCGAGCTCGGGGACAACGCCACCGTAGTCCGCATGCAGCTTGACCTGGCTGTATAACTGATGGGAAAGGATCCCTTTTTGATCGTCGAAGATCGCGATCCCGGTTTCGTCACAGGATGTCTCTATGCCCAATACACGCATTGCTAAAAAATTTCACTGCTAAAATGAGACGGCTATGGTAACCTTCGCGGGTTTTTTAAACCAGAGCGATCTCTGCGGGTTTACTTTCATTCCCTGTCCAGAGTATAATTTCGCACCATTTTAAGACATGCTGATCGATTGAAGGTCAGCTAACAATTTATCACTGAGGTGAAAGGCACATGCCAGTAATCAAAGTCCGTGAAAATGAGCCGTTTGACGTTGCTCTGCGTCGTTTCAAGCGTTCTTGCGAAAAAGCCGGTATCCTGTCCGAAGTTCGTAGCCGTGAGTTCTACGAGAAGCCGACTACCATTCGTAAGCGCGCCAAAGCGTCTGCTGTCAAGCGTCACGCCAAGAAGCTGTCTCGCGAAAACGCACGTCGTATCCGCCTGTACTAATCGGGAGATATTGCCGTGTCTCTGAAGGATCAACTCAAGGATCAGCAAAAGCTCGCCATGCTTGCCAAAGATAAGGCACGTCTGGGAGCGATCCGCTTGTTGATGGCAGAAATCAAGCAACGTGAAGTCGATACCCGTATCGAGCTGAATGATGAGGATATCCTCGCTGTCGTGACCAAAATGGTCAAACAGCGCCGCGATTCCATCAGCCAATTTGAAGCTGCCGGTCGCCAGGATCTCGCCGACAAAGAGTCCGCCGAGATCGTTGTGTTGCAGGAATTCCTGCCGCAACAGCTGACCGCAGATGAAATTGCCGCCCTGATCGAGCAAGCCATCACTGAAAGTGGTGCTGCCGTCATGGCTGATATGGGCAAGGTCATGGCTGTCTTGAAGCCGAAAATTCAGGGGCGTGCCGATGTCGGCGCCGTCAGTGCTCAGGTGAAAACCCGCTTGGCGTAACAGGCAACTCTCTTGTTTGGTCGAAGAAGCCGTGCTTCCCTTGGAATGCGCGGCTTTTTTATTTTCTCCGCAATGAAACAGGACGGTTATGGCAGGCAGGATCCCCCAATCCTTTATCGACGATCTGCTCGTACGCACAGACATAGTCGAGCTGATCGACTCGCGAGTGCGGCTGAAAAAAGCCGGTAAGAACTACCAGGCTTGCTGCCCTTTTCATAACGAAAAAAGCCCCTCTTTTACCGTCAGCCAGGAGAAGCAGTTCTACCACTGTTTCGGTTGTGGCGCCCACGGCAACGCCATCGGCTTTGTCATGGAGTACGACGGTCTCGAATTTCCCGATGCCATCGAAGAGCTCGCCAGCATGCAGGGCATGCAGGTGCCTCGCGAGCAGAGCATCGGCGGCTCGGCCAATAGCCAGCCCGCAGTCAGCAAGGATCTGTTCGAGCTGATGAACCAGATCGCCCGCTTCTACGAGAGCAATCTCAAGAGCGCTCCCCATGCGGTGGAGTACCTCAAAGGCCGCGGCCTGACCGGTGAAGTGGTCAAACGATTCAACATTGGCTATGCACCCAGCGATTGGGATCAGGTGCGCCGCCGCTTTGGTACCAGCCGGGATCACGAGCAGTTGCTTATCTCGGGCGGCATGCTGATCACCCGTGACAATGGCCCGGGGAGTTATGATCGTTTCCGCGATCGCATCATGTTCCCGATCCGTGACAAGCGAGGCCGAGTCATCGGTTTCGGTGGCCGGGTGCTGGGTGATGGCACCCCCAAATACCTGAACTCACCGGAGACCCCCATCTTCCATAAAGGGCGGGAGCTGTTCGGTCTCTACGAGGTGAAGCAGGCACACAAGGATCCACGCCGGATCCTGGTGGTGGAAGGCTACATGGATGTGGTGGCACTCGGTCAGTACGACATCGACTATGCGGTGGCGGCGCTGGGTACTGCAACGACCAGCGACCATATCCACACCCTGTTTCGCACCACCGCCGAGGTAGTCTGCTGCTACGACGGTGACAACGCCGGTCGTGAAGCCGCCTGGCGCGCGCTGGATAATGCCCTCCCTCATCTGCAGGATGGCCGCGAGCTGAAGTTCGTGTTTCTGCCCGATGGCGAGGATCCCGACTCGCTGGTACGCCAGATCGGCAAGGAGGGCTTTGAAGCCTTGCTCGATGAAGCCCAGCCGTTCGCCGACTTCATGTTCGAGCGTCTCGGTCGCGATGCGGCGCTTTCCGGTGAGGCAGGCAAGTTCGAAGTGGCCAACAAGGCCGCCGAGCTTATTCGTCGCGTTCCGGAAGGGTTTACCCGCGAAGGGCTGATCACTCGTCTCTCCAGCATGATGCGCTGGGGCGAGAACAAGCAGCGCATCGCCGAGCTCTTTGCCCGTAACAGTCAGCCCAAGGCCGAGGTCAACAAACCCAAGGCAGCCAAGCTGACGCCACTGCGGCGTGCGCTGGCACTGATGGTGCAATATCCGACAGTAACGGCTGAGCTTCCCCCCATGCCGGAATTAGCCGGGCTACGCGTACAGGGCATCAAGTTCCTGCTGCAACTGCACCAGCAAATCCTGGCACAGCCCGGTATCACAACCGGTATCCTGCTGGAACACTGGCGTGGTACCAAGGAGGGAGAGATCCTTGCTCAGCTGGCCATGCACGACCTGTTCGAGGAGATCAAACTCGATCAAGAGCCGGATATTCTGGGAGAATTGCAGGACACTTTCGTCGGCTTCATCAACCAGTTTCTGAAACAGCGGATCGAAGAATTGCAGGCCAAAGTGGCTCAGGAAGGACTAAGCTCCGAAGAAACCCAAGAGCTGATGATGCTGATAAGAGAGGTGCAAATTGAGAAAAGAAATGAGAGTGGGGCTTGATATTTGAGTGATTAGTCCCAATATGGATAGCGTTGCCCGAATCGACGGGATGAAAAGCAAAATTTTTATAACCGCCTGGCCCCGACAATACTGCGGGCAGGGGTTTCTCATGACCGACGCCGCAACCAGACATAGCATGTCTGGCGGTTTTCTATTAGAATTGGCTATTTGCGCAGCAGCGCACTGTACGCGCAACCTAGCAACACCAACCGGATGAGTTCTATGGAGCAAACCCCGCAGTCTCAGCTTAAACTCCTCGTTGCCAAAGGTAAAGAACAGGGCTACCTGACCTATGCCGAGGTGAACGATCACCTCCCGCAAGACATTGTCGATTCAGACCAGATCGAAGACATCATTCAGATGATCAACGATATGGGCATTCAAGTGGTTGAAAACGCTCCGGATGCCGATGACCTTATCATGGCTGAAGGTGGTACCGCCGATGAGGACGCTGCCGAAGCAGCGGCCCAGGCTCTGGCATCTGTTGAATCTGAGATTGGTCGTACGACCGATCCCGTCCGCATGTACATGCGGGAAATGGGTACCGTCGAACTGCTGACCCGTGAAGGCGAAATCGACATCGCCAAGCGGATCGAAGACGGTATCAACCAGGTACAAAGCTCCGTAGCCGAGTACCCTGAAGCAATCACTTACCTGCTCGAACAGTACGACAAGTACGAAGCCGAGCAGCTGCGTCTCTCTGACATCATCTCTGGCTTTATTGACCCGAACGAAACCGAAGACATGGCACCTACCGCCACGCATATCGGTTCCGAGCTCGGCGAAGACGATCTGGCCGACGAAGATGAAGAAGACGAAGAAGACGAAGACGAAGATGGCGACAGCTCTGACGACGACGGTGACGGTGGTCCGGATCCGGAAGTCGCTCGCGAGAAGTTTGGCGAACTGCGTGCCCAGTATGAAGTGACCCGCCTCTCCATTCAGAAGAATGGTCGCGCGCACGAAGATACCCAGGCCGCCATCGCCCAGCTGGCAGATGTATTCCGCCAATTCCGCCTGATGCCCAAGCAGTTCGATCGCCTGGTCAACAACATGCGTGAAATGATGGAGCGGGTTCGCGTGCAGGAACGCATCATCATGAAGCTCTGCGTTGAGCAGGCCAAGATGCCGAAGAAAACCTTCGTCGCGGCCTTCACCAACAACGAGTGTGAAACTGCCTGGTTCGAATACCAGAAGCAGGCAGGCAAAGCCTGGTCTCCCCGTCTGGTTGAAATGGACGAGGATATTCAGCGCGCCATTGGCAAGCTGCAGCAGATTGAAGAAGAGACCGGTCTGTCGATTGCCCAGATCAAGGATATCAACCGTCGTATGAGCATCGGTGAGGCCAAAGCCCGCCGTGCGAAGAAAGAGATGGTTGAGGCCAACTTGCGTCTGGTTATCTCTATCGCCAAGAAGTACACCAACCGCGGTCTGCAGTTCCTGGATCTGATCCAGGAAGGCAACATCGGTCTGATGAAGGCGGTAGACAAGTTTGAATACCGTCGTGGCTACAAGTTCTCGACCTATGCCACCTGGTGGATCCGTCAGGCCATTACCCGCTCCATCGCGGATCAGGCCCGTACCATCCGTATCCCGGTACACATGATCGAGACCATCAACAAGCTCAACCGTATCTCCCGTCAGATGCTGCAGGAGATGGGTCGTGAACCGAACCCGGAAGAGCTGGCCATGCGCATGGGCATGCCGGAAGACAAGATCCGCAAGGTACTGAAGATCGCCAAAGAGCCTATCTCCATGGAGACGCCCATCGGTGATGATGAAGATTCCCACTTGGGCGACTTTATCGAAGATACCACCCTGGCTCTGCCAGCGGATGCGGCGACCAGCGAAAGCCTGCGCAACGCCACCCGCGAAGTGCTGGCTGGCCTGACCGCCCGCGAAGCCAAGGTACTGCGGATGCGTTTCGGTATCGACATGAACACTGACCACACCCTCGAGGAAGTGGGCAAACAGTTCGACGTTACCCGTGAGCGTATTCGTCAGATCGAAGCCAAGGCACTGCGCAAACTGCGCCACCCGAGCCGCTCGGAAGTGCTGCGCAGCTTCCTGGACGAATAGTCCTGACCCTGTGTCAAACTACTCTGCCAAAGCCCCGCCATGCGGGGCTTTGTTTTGTCTGGCATTTACCCTTGCGACCCTCTTTGCGCCCTCAATCAAGCTGGACAATTAGTCGCCAAGTGGTTGATATGCCTATAGACTGCCCTTTCCTCTTCCCCTATAATCCACGCCGCTAAACGCACAATTTGGCCCCTTAGCTCAGTTGGTCAGAGCAGTCGACTCATAATCGATTGGTCGTGGGTTCAAGTCCCCCAGGGGCCACCAAATTAAGTTCCGAGCAGGAACGAGAAAATACAGAGACCCGCATAGCGTAAGGCTTTGCGGGTTTTTTGTTGTCCGTAATAGTCCGATGGCGTCGTCAGAAACCAGTTAATTTAGTACCATCATTAGTACCACAAGCGTTGTGGTACTCAATTCAGTGGTACTAGGGGGCATTGGATGGACAAGAAGACGCGCAGGACAGGGGCAAACTGGCTAACTGACCCCAAAGTGAAAAGTGCCAAGGCAGACGCCCAGGAAATCACCCTGTCTGATGGCGAAGGACTGGAGTTAAGGGTTAAACCGAACGGTGGGAAGCGCTGGGTCTTCAAGTATCAGAAGCCTTCCGACAAAAAACGCACCAACATTGGGTTTGGCACCTACCCGGAAGTATCCCTTGCGGCAGCCCGTGAACTACGGCGAGAAGCCCGTGCCCTGCTGGCTGAAGGGATCGACCCTAAAATTCACAAAGAAGAACAGGCTGCGATTGCCCATGCCAAGCAAGAGGCCACCGCCAACACCTTTGAGCGCATGGCACGTCAGCTGATGGAGCTAAAGAGCCATCGGGTAAAGCCCAAGACAGCCCAAAAAGATTGGCGCATGCTTGAAATGTATGTGCTGCCCTTTATCGGCGAGATGCCCATAGACCAGATCCGCGCCCCCAAGGTGATCGAGATACTGCGCCCAGTAGAAGCATCCGGCATTCTTGATACCCTTCACCGCCTTTGCCGCCATATCAACGAGATCATGAGCTACTGCGTGAATCATGGTCTGCTGGAAGCAAATCCTTGCACCGATATACGCAAAGTATTCAAAGCCCCCACCAAAACGAACATGCTGACTCTTCAACCGCATGAACTACCGCTGTTGATGGCTGATATCGCCAATGGCCGTATAGAACACACAACTCGATGTCAGATTGAATGGAGTCTTCATACTCTGGTTCGGCCCGGTGAGTCGGCAGGTGCTCGCTGGGATGAAATAGACCTTGAGGCCAAAGTCTGGAATATCCCCGCCGACCGCATGAAGATGGAGCGCCCCCATCGGGTGCCACTAACCCCGCAAGCGATAGCCCTGCTAGAGCAGATGAGGCCAATCAGCGGCCACCGCCCTTTTGTATTCCCCGGCCTTCGTAACCCAATGACCCATATCAACGATCAAACTGCCAACGCGGCCTTAAGGCGGTTGGGGTATGGCGGGAGGCTGGTGGCCCATGGCCTACGCTCACTGGGTAGCACCACGCTGAACGAACAGGGCTTCAACCCGGATGCCATCGAGGCGGCACTGTCTCACACCGATGAGAACGAGATCCGCCGTGCCTATAACCGCTCTGACTACTTCAAACAGCGGCAAATCATGATGGAGTGGTGGAGCAATCACATAGAACAGGCTAGCCAAGGGAATCTCTCTCTGGCTAGCGGTTTTCAAGCATTGAAGGTGGTGGGCTAGTAGCCCATATATGACATATTGCCGGGCCTAAAGCCATCAATCAAACAGGCGAGAACCCTGCTCGCAGGCCCTGACATCCTAATCAAGCGAGCAGACAACGAGAAAGACCTTTGATGACAACAAAAGCAAAAACAGGATACCAGCCCACCCTGCGCCCTCTACTTCCACTTGAATATTGCACAGTAGAGCGTGCATCTCGATTACTTGAATGTGAGGTTGAAGATCTACTTCACTGGGCTAAGTTAGGCTTCATTAATCTCTACATAAATTTCGACCGTTCGTTTCCATACTACTGCCCACAAGTACAGCTCAGGGACGGCGTTAACTCCGGTGATCTGATACACGCCAGCTTCGGCTTCCGCTTCGATCCTATGCAAGCACTCGAGCCAATCCCCGATCCCAAAGATGATCTCGACGAAAGCAAGAAACCCCGAAAACTGATTTGGAGAACACAGCCACCACAATACCCAACCGAGCCATCTCCTTGGGGTCTTACCGGCTTATGGGGAATAACATCCAATCATGCATCTCGTTACATCAAACAATATATTTCAGGTATTACGGGAGAGTTGCATTCTTTTGGTGCAATGGGAGAGGAATCAGCCATGGGATATTCGGCAATCACCGTCTTCGCAGAACAGAAGCGTTTATCAGGAGCTGTAAGCTATGACGCTTTCGCCACTGTGAAGCTAAAAGATGGCCTCATACCACCAGCTCCATTGATCATTTACGAAGATCTTGCATTTCTGCACCAACGAATTCATTCAGGAGAACGGTTGGAAGTTAAAAAGATCTTAAATTACTCGATATATGAGGAAGAAGCTGATTCTGTGAACATTGAGAAGCCACCACATCATACTGCTATAGCTTTGGATAATGCGAGGGCGGGGATTCTTGCTGCTGCTCTACACCTAGTAGCAAAGAATCCAGATATTTTAAAAACTGAAGGGCAACTTGCTGAGGGGGCTCATGCTCACAGAGAGTCCATGCGTGGGAAAAAACGCGGGCATAATCTTAATTCCAAAGGTGCTCATAATCTGGTTGAGGAAGCTATAAGGACGGGCGGCGTGTTTAAAAATTAACCTGAGAAGTAAGGATACTTCCCAAGAAAGTAACCTTACTTTCAGACTGTTCTCTACGCCTCGTCTATCCTCATGTGTTTCCATAACCTCCTCGAAAACAACGACCGTAGAGGACAATCATGGAAGCACATACCCCATCCACTCCCCCGCAGTTTCGCCTCATCCGCATGAAGGAAGTGATCCAAAAAACCGGCTTGAGCAAGAGCAGCATTTACGACCTGATCGCTCGTGACCAACTGCCAAGACCAGTTCGTCTATCACCAGCCGGGGGGCGCTCTGTCGCTTTTGTCGAATCCGAGATCGACACTTGGATTGCGGAGCGCATTGCCGCTCGCCAAGCGAAATAAAGAGGCCAAACATGAAGAAAAAAAAGGCCGCCCCACAGAACGGCACGACCCAGTTTGAACGCCTAAAGAATTCCACCTTATGTGCTTGCCCAACAGTCACTGGGCAACTCGCACAAGTACTGGTCATCCTTCGACAGGGGCCGACCTCCAGCTTGGAGTTCATACATGAACACAATATCTTGAGGGCTCAAGCTCGGATTTTGGAACTGCGGCAAAAGGGGTTCAACATCACGACCCATATTCAGGCACACGTACTGTATCGTGGTCACAGATACAAGAGCATGGCGACCTATGTGCTAGGACTCCCCGAATGGTCAGCCCCCTCCCAGCCTGACAGCAACACGACCAACAGCTAACGCCGCTAGAAACCAACACTATGACGATGCAAATCAATGGGCATAACGCTCAGGGCGAAGCCTTGCCACAAATCGGAAGACACAGCCTCAGAGCCCTCCAGATAAGGGCGAGTTTTGATGCCCGGGCCAGCAATGCGCTGGTGGCAATTCAGACCAGGAGTGAGAGATGAACAAAGCAAGATTCGTCTCGGATGTGGCCGCTGCGGCTACGGGGCACTGGCCCGATCTGCTGGCGGCGGTGGGGATCGATACCCCGCGAGGTGGTAAGCATGGCCCCTGCCCTACCTGTGGTGGCAAAGACAGGTTTCGACTCGATAACAAGGGAGGGCGTGGCACTTGGATTTGTAATCAGTGCGGTGCCGGGGATGGGCTAGCGCTGGTTGGCTTGGTGACTGGCAAGCCGATCAAGGAGGCGGCTGAGCTGATAGCCCCACTGGTAGGAGTGTCTGCTGGTGGCCTAGATGCAACTGAACGGGAACGCATCCACCAGCAGCAACAGACCAGAGCCGGGCAGGACGAGCTACGCCGCCACAAGGCAGCCCGCAGCGCCGCTGCAATCATGCAAGACAGTGAGCAGGCCCATGCGCCCTATTTGGCCCGCAAGAACTTAGGCGTGTGCCTGTGCGCCGTGAACCGCATCCTGATCCGCGATGCTGGTGAAAACTTCCCACCTGCTAGCCTGATCGTTCCCCTCTATAACGAGGCCAACGAACTGGTGAACGTTCAACTGATCCGGGAGGACGGCACCAAGCGCTATCTTGCCGGTGGCCAGAAACAGCAAGCTTTTCACCGCCTAAACGGTGGGGAGCTGGTGGCTGTGGTAGAGGGATATGCAACCGGGTTATCTGTTCACCTAGCTACAGGGGCGACCGTCTATTGCGCAATGGATAGTGGCAACCTGTTAAACGTGGCGGAAATTACCCGCCGCCAGCACCCCACCGCCGAGATCATCATCTGCGGTGATCACGACTTAGACGAGGCAGGCCAACGCAACGAGATCACCCAACGCCAGACTGAGGGAGCGGCCCTGGCGGTGGGGGCTGCGGTGGCCCTGCCGCCCGTTCAGGGGGATTGGAATGATTACCACCAAGTCCACGGGCTGGCCAATACACAAGAGGCCATCATGATCGCCTGCGCCACCCCGATCACTAATAGCCCCCAAGACCAAGACGCTAGCCAGAAAGAAGAGGCTAAGAAACAGATGCTACCGGCTGGGTTCGAGATCAAGGGCGATCGCCTTTGTGTGTGGGAACTGGTGGGTCGGGGAGACAATGCCCGGCAAGAGTTGGTGCCCATATCAAGCCCGGTGCAAGTATTGGCTGAAACCAGTGATGAACATGGTCGGGGCTATGGCCGTCTGCTGGAGTGGCAAGATAGCGCCGGACGGACGCGCCAGTGGGCTATGCCTGTCCGTTCGTTGGTGCCGCGCAATGGTGAAGAGGTCTTTACTGCACTGTTAGATGCAGGCTTGCCATTTATTGAGTTGGGCCACAAACGCAAGCTGGCCGAGTATCTGATGGCTTGCCAGCCAGAGAGGCGGATCACCTGTGTAGAGCGTACCGGCTGGCATGGTAATGCCTATGTGCTGCCACAAGGGGCGATAGGGCCAGATGCCGAGGGTGTGATCCTACAAACGGCTGGATACGCAGCCAGTGACTTTACCGAACGTGGCACCTTGGCCGAATGGCAACTGGGAGTTGCTGCGCTGGCAGTGGGGAACTCCCGACTTTGCTTTGCCCTGTCACTGGCATTCGCAGCCCCACTGCTCACGTTGGTGGGAATGGAAGGCGGTGGCTTTCATCTCAAGGGGGAAAGCACAGACGGCAAAACGACCATCATGAAGGCCGCCGCCAGTGTTTACGGCAATCCTGACCGTTATAGCCAAACTTGGCGAGCAACCGGTAACGCGATTGAGGGGATCGCCAGTCGGCACAATGATGCCCTGCTTTGTTTGGATGAACTGGGGGAGTTGGATGGCAAAGAGGCCGGGCAAGTGGCCTATATGCTGGCTAACGGACAAGGCAAGGGTCGGAGCAAGCAGGATGGGGAGTTGAGGGAGCGCAAGGCATGGCGCTTGCTGTTTCTTTCCACGGGTGAATTGAGCCTTGAGGATCATGCCGCCAGTGCAGGCCAGCGAACCCAAGCCGGGATGGAAGTACGTACCATCCAGATCCCGAGCAACACCGGGCACCATGGGGCGTTTGAATGGTTGCATGGCATGGAAGGCGGACGCCTCTTTGCCGATACCCTCAAGACCAACGCAGATCGCCAGCATGGCACCGCCTTTCGAGCCTTGGTGGAAGGGCTAGCCATCGATCTGGATACACACCGCGAACACTTGGCTAGAGAAATCAAGCGCCTTGCCAGCGAGCTAACACCAAAGGGGGCTGGCAACCAAGTAGGACGAGCCATCAACCGATTCGCGCTGGTGGCTGCTGCCGGTGAACTGGCGACCCGACTTGGCGTAACGGGCTGGCCAGAGGGCGAGGCGATCCGGGCGGCGCGGGTTTGCCTCAAGGCATGGCTGATGGAACGGGGCCATCTTGGCAACAAGGAAGACGCCACCACCCTGGAGCAGGTACGAAGATTTATCACCGCTCATCAGCACAGTCGTTTTGCTGACTGGTTCGATGCCAGCCATCGTCCGGCCAATATGGTGGGCTATCGAAAGGCGGACTCTGATGGGGTGAGCTTCTTTGTGTTGCCGCCCGGCTGGGCAGAGCTCACCAAAGGACGCGATCCCAAACGTGCGGCGCACCTGTGTCTTGAGGCGGGTTATCTACTGACAGGCAAGGACAAGAAGCGACTACAGCGCAAGGCAAGACTACCGGGCATGAGTGGAGCAGTGTGGGTGTACTTGCTGACCGAACGCGTGTTGGCCGATCCCGCCGAGGAACAAGAATACGTGTGAAGCCAGCCAGAAAGAGGCCGAGGGTTACCGAGTCCGGCCATTTTCCCCAGCCTTGTGTACGCACGTAAAGAACACGCTAAAAGCGGTGGCCACAGTGGGAACAAAGCCTCTCGATGAGACGGAAAGCCTTATATGGCAAGGGATTGAGCTGTTCCCCTACACACGAATGTGGAGTGGGTACAAGGTGGGAACAATGGGAACAGAAGACCAAATATTGAAGTTGTTCCCATCTGTTCCCAAGAGATCTGTGAAGTTGTGGGTACAAACAAGACCAGTAATGACGCGGGTTAGCAGGTATTGTTCCCATATTCCCACCGTTCCCACTGTTTTTCTAAGATATATAGAGCAAACAGCAGCTCAAAGCCTCACTTTTGCCAAAACAACAATATCGTATAGAGATTAACTAACGAACAGCGCCACATCCCCGACATTCAACGAAAGAGGCGGCATCTCTGGCTAGCAGATTGTTATCTGGTTGCAGAACAATGAGCTTAGTGCAGCAAAAGTGATCACCACTCCGATGAATAGGGGCAAACTGATCGCCAAAGTGATCACGTGATCACTTCCAACGCAGTGATAACCAAATCAACTGCACAACAAAAGCAATTAAATATCAATTGCTTATATACAACCCAAGATGAGCGATTGCGCGTAATGATCAGGCCAAAGCCGTAAAACCAAAAATCCTAAACAGCTAAATCAGCATTTTCAAAAAAACCAAGACCTGACAGAACTGATCGTCAGCCCCCAGTCCAGCAACCCCCACCGACAAGCGATCCAAATAGCGGGCGACCTCTCATTCATCGCAATAACATCGCTCCAAAGGCATCCATAGCGGTTTATAGCATCCGGGCAAGGCGGTAGAATGGCCGCCTACTCAATCCATTAGCGGCAACTGCCTGCCCAGGCTGGCGGTTGCCCACCCGCATTACCCGGATGCCATTCATGTTTGATCAAGCCTTCAAAAATATCGACGATGCCCTTCACAAAGAGTCGGGCTGCAGCTCTGAACTGGATTACACCGAGCAGACCTCCTGGCTATTATTCCTCAAATACCTCGACGCGCTGGAGCAAGACAAAGAGAGTGAAGCGCTGCTGGAAGGCAAACCCTATACCCCGATCCTCCTGCCGCGCTATCGCTGGTCGAGTTGGGCAGCCCCCAAGGGGGCCGATGGCAAGATTGACCACAATGTAGCCATTACAGGCGATGATCTGGTGGAGTTCGTCGATAAAGATCTGTTTGCCTACCTGGAAGGGTTCAAGCAGCGGGCCAGCGGGCCGGATACCATCGAATACAAGATTGGCGAGATCTTCGGCGAGATTACGAACAAGATCCGCAGCGGCTACACCCTGCGCGATATCATCGACCATATCGACGAGCTGCGCTTTCGCTCCCAAGTGGAAAAACACGAGCTGTCTGCCCTCTATGAAGAGAAGATCAAGCGGATGGGCAACGCCGGGCGCAATGGCGGCGAATACTACACCCCTCGCCCACTGATCCGTGCCATGATTGCGGTGACCAAGCCGCGCATCGGCGAGCGCATCTATGACGGCGCCTGTGGCTCGGCTGGCTTCTTGTGTGAGGCCCACGACTACCTGAACGCCACGCCGAATCTCTCTACTGACGATCTCGCCACTCTGCAGACCCGCACCTTCTACGGCAAGGAGAAGAAGAGCCTCGCCTACGTCATCGCCATCATGAACATGATTTTGCATGGCATCGAAGCGCCCAATATCCAGCACACCAACACCTTGGCCGAGAACTTGAGCGATATTCAGGACAAAGACCGGATGGAGGTGATCCTTGCCAACCCGCCGTTTGGCGGCAAAGAGCGCAAAGAGGTACAACAGAACTTCCCCATTCGCACTGGCGAGACGGCGTTTCTGTTTATGCAGCACTTTATCAAGATGCTAAAAGTGGGTGGTCGTGCTGCCATCGTTATCAAAAATACCTTCCTTTCCAACACCGATAACGCCTCAGTAGCGCTGCGCAAGCTGCTGCTGGAGAGCTGCAACCTGCATACCGTGCTGGATTGCCCGGGCGGCACCTTCCAGGGGGCTGGCGTGAAGACCGTGGTGCTCTTCTTTACCAAGGGCGAACCGACCCGCAAGGTGTGGTACTACCAGCTCGATCCGGGCCGTAACCTCGGTAAAACCAACCCGCTTAATGACGACGATCTGCAAGAGTTCGTCGCGCTGCAAGCGAGCTTTGCCGACTCGGCTAAGAGCTGGAGCCTGAACGTTGCCGATATCGATACCACCAACTATGACCTGTCGGTGAAAAACCCTAACGGCGGTGAAGAAGTGGTGTATCGCAGCCCGAGCGAGATCATGGATGAGATTGCCGCGTTGGATGCCGAAAGCGCTGAGCTGCTGGCCACGATGCGGGGGCTGGTATGAAGAAGGGTTGGAAAACTTACAAGCTTGGCGAGCTGGCTGAATTACGTGGGCGCATTGGATGGCGTGGCTTGACTGCAAAAGAATATACCTATAGTGGGCCGCTATTTCTTTCAGTTCATTCGCTCAACTACGGCGACTATGTTGACTTTCGTGACGCATTTCATATCAGTGATGAGCGTTACATGGAAAGTCCAGAAATAATGCTTAAAAAAGATGACATTCTTATATGTAAGGATGGTGCTGGCATTGGTAAATTAGGGCTAGTTGGTGAACTATCCGAAAAAGCCACAATCAACTCATCACTGCTTCTGATAAGAAGTGGGGATAATATTTTGGCAAAATATCTCTACCATTACCTTAATAGCCCTTACTTTCAAAGTATTGTTCAATCTAAACTCAATGGTGCTACAACACCGCATCTATATCAAAGAGACATTACAGAGTTCCCTGTTTTTTTACCTAGCATATTAGAACAACAACGTATCGTGGCCATCCTCGACGAGGTCTTTGAGGCGATTGTGGCGGCCCGCGCCAATGCCGAGCAGAACCGGCAGAATGCCCGAGCCCTGTTTGAAAGCTATCTCCAGTCGGTGTTTAGCCAACGCGGTGATGGGTGGATAAATAAACCATTATCCGAGCTTTGTGATATAAAACATGGTTTTGCTTTCAAGAGTGAATACTTCACAAATGAAGGTGATTATACCTTGCTCACTCCAGGGAATTTTTTTGAAACGGGCGGGTATCGTGATCGTGGTGATAAACAGAAATTCTATAGTGGGGATATTCCTCAAGGTTTCCTCCTTGAAGCAGGAGATTTACTGGTCGCAATGACTGAACAAGCGGCAGGCCTACTTGGCAGTCCCATCATTGTTCCTAGCCAAGGAAAATTCCTTCATAATCAGCGACTAGGCTTGGTAAGCGGTAAGCCCGGCATACCTTGGATAAATGAATTTTTCTTTCATGTATTTAATACTCAGGCAGTACGCCAAGCTATTCATGAAAGTGCGTCAGGGGCGAAAGTTCGCCATACATCCCCCACTAAGATTGGTGCTGTAACTGTTGCATTCCCTGCGTCAATAGAAGAACAAAAAGCTATCGTCGCTACATTGGACACACTCACAATCGAAACACAACGTCTCGAATCCCTCTACCAACGCAAGATTGCCGCCCTGGATGAGCTAAAGCAGTCGCTCTTACACCAAGCATTTAGCGGCAATCTATAAAGGTTTTTCTCATTATGTCTACCCAGCGTTATTCTGTTACCCCACATCCGGTCGAAACCCTGCTCACTTGGGTTAAATCTGGCGAGATAGCCATTCCTGAAATTCAACGTCCTTTTGTATGGGAGGCAACTCGAGTACGTAATCTACTTGATTCCCTGTATCAGGGCTATCCGGTCGGATATCTGATCGCCTGGCGTAATCCAACAGTAAAATTAAAGGATGGCTCAACATCTGCAGGTAAGCGCATCCTGATTGACGGCCAGCAGCGTGTCACTGCGCTGATGGCCTCACTACTGGGGGTAGAAGTCCTAACCGAGGACTATGAAACAGTCCAAATCAGAATTGCCTTCAACCCCCAAACCGAGAGTTTTGAGGTAAGTAACCCCGCTATCCGTAAAAATGCAGCTTGGTTGCCTGATGTTTCTGCCGTATTCAATTCAACAACTAGCGTATTTCAACTAGTCAGCGACTATTGCGTAGCAAATGCAGGATGCTCCCAAGATGCAATTTTTAAGGTAATCGAACGATTGCGTGGCATTGTGCATAACCATGTAGGTATCATCGAGTTAGCAGAAGACTTAGACATCGAGACTGTGACTGAAATATTCATTAGAGTGAATTCAGCAGGGGCTCAACTTTCACAAGCTGACTTTGTCATGTCCAAGATTGCGGCAAACGAAATCTACGGCGGTAATGTGCTCCGCAAGGCTATTGATTACTTCTGCCATCTTGCCGTGTCTCCAGATTTCAAAGCAAAAATCGAGAAAGGTGATACTGCTTTCGTGGGGGCTGAGTTTTATCGCAAGATGAAGTGGATCTGCGATGTAAATGATGACATCTATGCCCCCACTTACACCGACATGCTGCGAGTGGCGTTTACCTCCGAGTTTGGGCGCGGCAAGTTGCAAGACTTAGTGGCACTGCTCTCTGGTCGAAACTTCATAACCAAACAATTTGAAGAAGGTATTGCCGAAAACTCTTTCACTCAGTTGAAACAAGGTATTCATGCATTCATCAATGAAACCCACTTTAAGCGCATCACAATGATCTTGCGCTCGGCAGGTTTTATCACCAGTAGCATGATCACTAGTCAGAACGCGGTGAACTTCGCTTATATCGTTTATCTAAGAGGGCGTAAAGAAGGCATTCCGGCATCAGAGTTGGAGCAACTGGTACGACGCTGGTTTGCGATGTCAGTGCTACGTGGGCGCTATAGTGGTTCACCTGAATCAACTTTTGATGCCGATATCCGCCAAATTGAAAGCCGTGGTGTAAGGGACTTCGTTCAAACTGTCATTCCTACTGAGCTACCTGACAGTTTCTGGACAGGCATGCTGCCACAATTTATGGCAACGTCATCGATAAAAAGCCCCTACTTCCTCTGCTATAAAGCAGCCCAAAGCAAACTTGGCGATAAGGGATTCCTCTCAACAAACATTACCGTTACAGACCTGTTGTTGAACCACTCAGATATCCACCATGTCTACCCGCGGCATTATCTTAAAGGATTGGGGTTCAGCCCGAGCAGTTACAACCAAATCGCCAACTATGTCGTTGCCCAAAGTGAGATAAATATCGCGATCAGCTCTAAAGCACCCGATATCTACTTCAGAGAATTGTCCGAACAGTGCAAAAAAGGCGAAGTGAAATACGGTGGCATAACTGATCAACAAGCTATGCGTAACAATTTCAGAATGAACTGCATCCCCGAGAGCATGCTCGACGGTGAGATAAAGGACTTCAATGCATTTTTGGAAGAACGCCGGAAATTAATGGCATTGAAGATAAAAGAGTGGTTTGAGCAGTTGTAAGGCATTGAAGTGTCACAACTGTCACCGTTGATTGCTCGGCAGTTGGCCACATAGACAGGGAGAGAACGTGAAGAACGAAGCAGAAACCCGCAGCGACCATATCGACCCTATGCTGGTGGCCGCTGGCTGGGGCGTCACCCCAGGCAGCCGCATTCGCCGCGAATACCCCATCACCTTGGGGCGGCTGGAGGGTAATGGCAAGCGAGGCAAGGCACTCTCGGCTGACTATGTGCTGGAGTATCGCAATACCAAGCTGGCAGTGGTCGAGGCCAAAGCGTGGGACAAACCGCTCACCGCCGGGGTGGGTCAGGCCAAGGATTATGCGAGCAAGCTCTCTATCCGCTTTACCTATTCAAGCAATGGCCAGGGTATCTATGCCATCGACATGGAGACCGGCAAGGAGGGGGAAACCCTGACCTTCCCGAGCCCGGATGAGCTGTGGAATGCCACCTTTGCGGTGCAAAATCGCTGGTGGGATCGCTTCACCGCCGTCCCCTTTGAAGACAAGGGTGGCTACTGGCAGGGACGCTACTATCAGGATATCGCTATCGAGCGGGTGTTGAAGGCCATCAGCCAAGGGCAAGATCGCATTCTGCTGACCTTGGCAACTGGCACTGGCAAGACCTTCATCGCCTTCCAGTTGGCCTGGAAGCTCTTTCATAGTCGCTGGAACATCAATGACTGGAAGAGCGAAGGTGAACCGGCCCGCCGCCCCCGCATCCTGTTTCTGGCCGACCGCAATATCTTGGCCAATCAGGCGTTCAACAGTTTCTCTGCCTTCCCGGAAGATGCTCTGGTGCGGATCTCCCCCGATGAGATCAGAAAGAAAGGTCGTGCCCCCAAGAATGGCAATATCTTCTTCACCATCTTCCAGACCTTTATGACTGGCAACGATGCCGAGGGAAAACCGGCCCCGGTATTTGGTGACTACCCCGCCGATTTCTTCGACCTCATCATCATTGATGAGTGCCACCGGGGCGGTGCCAACGACGAGGGCAACTGGCGGGATATCCTCAACTACTTCAAGCCCGCCGTGCAACTGGGGCTGACCGCAACGCCCAAGCGTAAAGATAACGTCGATACCTATGCCTACTTTGGCGAGCCAGTTTATAGCTACTCCCTCAAAGAGGGGATCAACGATGGTTACCTGACCCCTTTCAGAGTGCGCCAACATGCCACCACACTGGATGAGTACATCTACACATCGGATGACAAGGTAATTCAGGGGGAAGTAGAACGAGGTCGGGTTTACACCGAACAGGACATGAACCGCATCATCGAGATCGGCGCCCGCGAGAAAAAACGGGTCGAAATCTTTATGAATGAGATAGACCAGCGCCAGAAAGCTATCGTGTTCTGTGCCACCCAGGAGCATGCGCTGGCGGTGCGAGACCTCATCAACCAGATGAAAAAGAGCAAGCACCCCGACTATTGCCATCGGGTCACCGCTGACGACGGGGCGCAGGGCGAACAGTGGTTACGCGATTTTCAAGATAACGAGAAATCGATCCCGACTATCCTGACCACCTCGCAAAAGCTCTCAACCGGCGTCGATGCCCGCAATGTACGCAATATCGTGCTGATGCGTCCGGTTAACTCGATGATCGAGTTTAAACAGATCATCGGCCGGGGCACCCGGCTGTGTGATGGTAAGGATTACTTCACCCTGCATGACTTTGTAAAAGCCCATCACCACTTTAGCGACCCCGAGTGGGATGGTGAGCCCCTTCCAGCCGAGGTCTGTGAACGCTGCGGCACCTCTCCTTGCTCCTGCGAGAAAGCACCGCCCAAGCCATGCAAGGTCTGTGGGGAGCGCCCTTGTGTCTGCCTGAAAGAGCCAGAGCCCGAGTATCAGTGCGAGGTATGCGGCAATAAGCCCTGCACCTGTCAGAAGAAAGAGAAGATCAAGATTGAACTGGCAGACGGCAAGGCCCGCAAGATCCAACATATGAGCGCCACCAGCTTCTGGCACCCGGATGGTACGCCGATGTCAGCCGCCGAATTTATGGACGAGCTGTTTGGCAAGTTGCCCGAGTTTTTCAAGGATGAAGACGAGCTGCGCGCACTCTGGAGTGAACCGGGCACCCGCAAAAAGCTGCTTGATGGTCTGGCAGAGAAAGGGTTTGGCATTGACCAACTGACAGAGATGCAGAAGGTAATCGAGGCCGAGCAGAGCGACCTGTTTGATGTGCTGGCCTATGTCGCCTATGCCGATGATCCCATGACCCGGGAAGAGCGAGCAGCGCAAGCCGAGGCCATGCTTGGCCAGGAGTTTGACAGCAAGCAACAAGCCTTCTTGAGTTTCGTGCTGGGGCACTATGTCAAAGAGGGAGTCACTGAACTGGATGACACCAAGCTGGGGCCACTGCTCAAACTCAAATACAACAACGCACTGGCCGATGCCTTTGCCGAGTTGGGGAACGCCGAGGTGGTTCGTCGTGCCTTCGTCGGCTTCCAGAAGTATCTCTATCAGGGGCAATGAGGAGGATGAACGGTTTTGGTGCATAAATGGCCATAAACAGCCGGGGGATTTGAACCCCCGGACTGTGCAGCTTTACCAATTGAACTATAAGGCTTTTTTATTTTCCGGTTGGATTTTGGATCAGGATTGGCGCTTTTGCTGTCTGGCCGTCGTACTCGGCAAGGTAGGATCCGTAGTGCCGAAACAGCATTTCTGGCCCCTTGTGTCCCATCTGGGTGGAGAGCCAAAACAGGTTGCAACCGCGGCTGATGTTGGCGGTGGCGAAGGTGTGGCGGGTTTGGTAGAGGTGGCGGTAGCGAACGCCGGACCGCTTGAGGGTGTAGAGCCAGGCTTTCTTCCTGATGGCGTCGGCCCCGGCCCAGGGCTGGTTGAGCTTGGGGTCGTCAAAGACATACTCCCCCCGCATTAAGGTGAAGCGCTTCTGGCTGGTCAGCGCCGCCAGCGCCTCGCTGGTCAGCTCGATGGTGCGAGTCCCGGCCCGGGTCTTGGTGGTCTTGATGACCCCGACCACTTTGGCGCGCGACACCTGCACGGTGTTACCGACCCAGTCGATCTCCTCCCAGCGCAGGGCGCACAGCTCAGACGGCCGCATCCCGGTTGCGAAAGCGAAGGAGAACAGGTTGGCCCACTGCTCATTGATGCCGTGGGCTGTTGAGATGATGGCGGCCACTTCCTCCGGGGTGAAGGGGTCCACGTCCTTGGCTCCCTGTTCGGGAACTGAACTCCCGTCCAAATATCGGGAAACGGTCACCAGCGAAACCG
Source organism: Aeromonas sp. Y318-3 (assembly GCF_027706185.1). Taxonomy (NCBI): domain Bacteria; kingdom Pseudomonadati; phylum Pseudomonadota; class Gammaproteobacteria; order Aeromonadales; family Aeromonadaceae; genus Aeromonas; species Aeromonas sp. Y318-3. Next base: position 258,096 of record NZ_JAPDCN010000006.1, on the reverse strand, counting down.
GGTTTGATGCCAGCAAACCATCCGTGACAGCCTCGTCGATGGCGCTGCGCAGGAACGACAGCCGGTTGCGGGCCGTCTTCGCGGTAGTGCCTCCCCTGATCAGCCAGTTTTTCACCTGGGCGGGGGTCAGCTCCGAGACGGTGATCCCGTGCAGGTCGGCAAGTGCCTTGTGGCATTTGCGGTACCCAACCATTGTGGATGGGCTCAGCCCCCGGCGCTCACATCGCTGCAGGTACTCGTCCAGGTAATCGGCCACCTTGGCGGCGATCGAGGCACCACCGAACATCCGCAGCTTCTTGGACTTCGGGAAGTAGTCGGCGTAGGCGAACTGGCCACGCTCAATCTTGCCTTGTATCTCCCCGAGCAAGCGGGAGGCGTAACGCACGTTGGCGGTGGTGTTCGGCAAGTTGGACAGGGGCTCGCGACAGCGAACCCCCTTGAACGTGAAGGTGATATTGATCGTCTCCCCGCGGACCGTTACGCCGCGTGGGAGCTGTTTTTCATTGCCCACTTGGTCACCTCCGCGATGTTGACCCAACGCTCCTTCACCCCGTCCACGTTGACGATGTGCACCCCCAGCTGCCAGATGCCGCGCTGGATCCGCTTGTTGATGGTGTCCCGGTCGGTGAGCTCGATAGTGCTCAGGTAGGTGCTGAGCGGGATGGCGTCAGGCATTCTCATTATGATGAGCTGGCCCTGAATGTGGGTTTGCGCCGGGTCTGCTGCTGTTCCCATGGTTGTTGGTCCTCGTCAGTCTGGTGATTTCATCCCGGCCCGCTCGGTTGTAGAGGAAGCATTCCACCTGCTTCCTGCTGCTGACCGCCTGGTCAAGGCGGTACTCCCCGAACGCCGGGCGTTTGAGTTGGTGCTGGTTGGCCAGCCGGCCAATGGCCTGGGCACTTACCCCCAGCTCCTTGCCCAGCTCGGTGGCGCTCCAGAGCTGGCCAGCAACCCGGGGCGCTTCGATAGGCAGATCGAAGTGCGCAAGGATGCGGCCAATCTCGGCGAGCTTGGCCGATCGGGAAAGGGTGGGGGAGCGCACGGCGCTGACCAGCTCGTTGAGAAGCTGGCTGTCCTGGTCGATGGTCAGTTGAAGTTGTTGCATGGCGTGGCCCTCCTGTCTCAGAGGATGGGGCGCCGGGTGGATTGAAGGAAGGGCCGCGATTACAGCAGGGTCAGCACCATCAGTGCGGCCAGGGTGTTTAGCGCCAGGATGGCGAGCCCGGCGGCCCGCTGTCTGGTCATGCCGCCACCTCGTCAGCCAAGTGCGGCACGGGGAGGATTATGGCCTTGCCGAGCTTGATGGCCAGGGCGTGCTCTGCTCTGGCGCCGGCGCTGCGCTCCCAGCCAGGCAGCATGACCAGCTGATCTGCCATCTTGACCATCTCGATGCAGATGGCCATGTATTCGTGTTGCTCCAGCCCATCCGGCAGGATCGCCGGGTTTAGGGCCACATGGCCCAGGCCAAGCAGGCGGTGCGCCTCGGCATTGAAGGCGTCGCGGTTGAAGTTCGGCAGGCCTGAGATAGGCCCGGCTATGTAGATTTTCGCCATGGCTCACCCCACTCGTTCATACTTTGCAGCAGGCACAGTCTCATCAACCGGCTCGCCACACTTGCGGCAGCGGAACACGCTGGATCCGTGCTCGCTGTAGTTCTGCGGATCCAGCCCATCCGGCAAACCCTCATCTGGATAGAAGGGGCGCTTCTTGTCGGTCCGGATAGTGCGGCGCGGGCAGTCCAGTTCGACACTGATGGGCTCGCCACAGCTGCACTGGTCGCGCACCACGCGGCCAAAGATGCCCTCAATGGCGATCCCGGTGCGGGCGGCGATGCGCTCCTGAATGCCCTTCTTGGTGATGGACACGGCCATGCGCATCATCTGGAACAGGCTCTGCTCGTCCTTGGTTTCGATGCACTGGCGGATGTGCGCCATCAACTCGGGCGGGACCTCTCCCGGGAATTCTGGCTCGGCCTGCACGTCGGCAATGCAGGCAGTGGTGGATGCCTTGACCATGTTCACCAGCTCGGTGACCGTGGCGGGGTTGGCGGCGGCGATGAAGTGGGCGTTGGCGCGGAACATCTCACCGTAGTGCCCGCCTTTTTTAGCAGACGGAAGAGAACAGATCAGCTGGTAGCCACTGCCATTCCAGTCAGCAGGATCCTGCCTGACGCTCCAGTCTCCGAATTGCGGGGTTTCAGCGGATACCGCCCAAGGCCCAGGCGTTGAGGATTTGGCCAGCTCCAGCAGTATTTCCAAGTCAATATTCATGGGGATCTCCAAAAGGAAGCCCCGGACTGGCCGGGGCTCTGGTTATGCTCGCCAGCCCCGGTACCCGATAAAGCCGGGATCCATGACTTGCCTGAACGGCAGGACGGGGAGGTGGGCTATCAGGGTCTTGAGCTGGGGGTTATCGGGTTGGCTGTCGATGGTGACCCGGGCGCCGGGGTTGATGCGGAGGTATCTGGCGCGGGTCTCTTCGGCTTCGGTGCGGGTCAGGCCGGGCTGAATGATGGGGGCTCGGTAGCGCACGGCTCACCTCCTTGTAACACCGCAGGCGCGGCGAGATCCGCCCGCACATACGGCACCTCGCAGCCAGTCACGGAATCAGCGCACCAACTCACCTCGCTGGTATCGCTCGGGAATGGCTCGCTGTGGTAGTGGCTCTGGTCGCCAACCTGCAGCCAGATGCGCTCCGGCGCGGTGCGGATGGTTTCAGTAATTGTCACGGTAGGGGATGGCAGCTGGTCAGCCAGTAGCGCGTCTATGCGATTATGCAAAGCTCGCGCTTCATCTTCGCCGACACCGCCGCACTCCCAGTTGAACGCATCCATGGCCTCCCTAAGTACCGGTTCAGAATCCCGTACGAAATCAAGCGCCGCCTTCATACGGCTCTGCACTTGGTCGTGCTGCTCCTGCAGCTCGCGGTAGTCGGCGGAGACCGGTGAGGTGGCGGCATCAGTCCATTCGGTGTCAGGACGACCCTGATTTAGGCTGGACAGCACTCTGCCTCTAGCACCCTTAACCTGATCCCACGCTTCCGCGCCGTTCTGTGCACCTCCTGGTGCGTCGAGTCCAACGCAGATGTCGTGCAGCTCATCCATCATCATGGCGAGAACGTCGTTGCTGGAGTGCCAAAACGCTTGCCCTGTCAGCGCTTTCTCTATGCGCTCAAGAAAGGCATCAACAACCGGCAGATCGTCGGTTGCCACCCCGATCGCCGGCACTATTTGGGTTACCTCTCGCAACAGGTCGGCCAGCAACTGGCAGCGGCCGCCCATCTTCATGACCGAATCAGCCAGCCCGCTAATTTCGGAAAAGGGGACAAAAGCCCCCTCCTTGTGCTCTTCCATGCAGAGCCAAAACGCGCCGCGCTTGTCGCTCGATGTGCAGTTGTATCGCTTCACGATTGCTCTCCTTCCACAAATTCGATGGCGTCAGCCACTTCCGGCAGCACCTTGTCCCAGCTGGCGATATCGCCGTTCTTGTGCCATCCAGCCACGCCTTCGCTGCTGTTCATCACGCTCTGCACCGCATACATCGCATCGAGCAGCACATCCCGCTGCTTGGTCATGGCGGACAGCTTCTCTGCCGGGGTGAGACCTTCGGTGCGCTGCATGGTGATGGTGAAGGGGCCGGTTTCAGGGTGGTTACCGCTTAGCTCCAGGTAGTTAGTGGCGCCACTGGCCTTGAACTGGCCAGCGAACGAGGCGGCCAGCAGTTGCACCGCGACGCCTGAGATACTGAGGTTGATCCCGTCATTGGCGTCAAACTGGCTGATGAAGGCTTGCTTGGCCACAAACTCGGCCAGCGTCACGCCCTCCAGATCCTTGGTGGGGTAGCCGTCCAGCAGGTTCCAGCAGGCGACGATGCGGCGGCCATTTTCCTTGCCTTCGCAGTTGGGAAAGCCTTCATCACTGCGGGGCCAGAGTTCACAGACGCCATAGCCATCGATTGATCCGACCGACTGGCCGTTACGAAAAAGGGCCAGAAGGCCCTTGGTGTGTTCGGTCATGCTGCACCACCTTGTGACTCAGTTGCGCTCTCTGCTTTCGACTCAACCTTCTCAGCCGTCATCACCATCTTGCTCCCGTCATCCAGATCCCAAGCGATTTCGCCACCTTCAGCCATGACGAGTTGCCATACCATCTGGGCAGCCTCGTTGGTGACGTCGCGCCCGGGGTCGTTACCAACGCGCAGGCGACCACCTTCCACGTCTCGCATCTTTGCCAGCTGAATGGTCTTGCTCAATGGAGAGAAGCCGAGCTGAATACGTGCTGGTGATTTGCTCATGCCGCCTTCTCCTGTCTCAGGCTCTGCTCAGCCGAGTTGAATTCGCTACCAAGGATCTCGATCATCATCGGTCCGACCTTGGCTCCGGTACGCAGGTAAATCGCCCCATCATGGGCAAACATGGTGAAGCCGCCACCAAACAGCAACTCACCCCAGTTCAGACCCATGGACTCGTAGAGCGGATTGGTATCCACTGATTCGGGGAACATTTCCCAGTAGCGATCCTGCAGCTCCTTTTGTTCTTTGGCCTTGCCCTTCACCTTCCCCCGGCGCGGAGCTGACAGGTAGTGCTGGTCAGGCTTGGTCCATAGGTCTTTATCTTCGCGCTGGTAGTAGTTGTTCAGTACCAGATGGGCACACTTGAAGCGGTTTACATCGCTGCTGAACTTCGGCTTGCCATCAAACTCCTTGCCAAGAATGTTGGCCTTCTCTATCAGAGCGCTCTTTGCAGCTTCAAAGGCAGCGTGGGCTGCCAGCACGCCGGCATCGGTGGTTTTGTAGAAGCTGGTCATAGCGGAGCCTCCTCGCCACCCAAGGCGGCAAACAGGGCCGGTATAAACTGGGACAGCTCGCCTGTCACCAGTGCAAAGTCGGCGTCCATGCGGGCTGCAGGATCCTCGCTGGTGATATCGTCGTTCTGCTCGCGCAGCTCCTCGCTGAACTTGAGGCGCTTGATGGAGAGGTCATCACCCAGCACAAAGCTGATGTTTTCACCCCAGCAGAGGGCCAGCTTGGTGACCAGCTTGTCGTTGGCGAGGTGGTTTTTCACCTCGTCGGTCATCAGATCCTGCTGCTTGAAGCGGGCGATCCCGCCGTGCTCCATGGCGCTGCGCAGCTCTGATTCATCTTCCAGGGTGAAGGAGGCCGGCAGGTTGCCCTCTTGCAGCCACTCGGTCATGGTGATTTCTGGCGGGTTCTTGAGCGCCACCGGCACCACCGGCAGGCTGCCGATGGACTTGCGCAGCAGGGCCAGCACGTCCTCGGCCTTCTTGGCGGAGGGGGCATCGACCATCAGCAGGCCGTCTGCCTGGTTAATCCACGCGTAGGTGTTGGCGGTGCGGCTGAACGCCCGGGGCAGCAGGGTGTGCAGCAGCTCCTCCTTGAGCGCTTCCTTCTCTTTCTTCTTGAGGGCGCGGCCCTGCTCGTACTCGATGGCCTCCACCTTCTCTGCCAGCGCTTCCTTGATGACGGCGGTCGGCAGGATCTTGTCCTCGCGGCGTGCGCACAGCAGGATCTGGCCGTTGGCGGCATGGGTCAGGGTTCGGCCGAACTTGCCGAGAGGGCTGGTCCAGCCGAAACGGGAAATATCCTGGCTGCCGCAGGGGGTGAAGGCGCACGCCTCCAGTTGGGTTTCCAGTTGTTCGGTGGTCAGCTCGAACGGGCGGGTGAAGCGGTAAACTTGAAGGTTTTTAAACCACATGGTCTGGGTCCTGTGTTGGTTAGTTGCGGGCTTTCTTGGCCTGCAGGTCGTGGATCTTCTTGGCTGCGGCCTCGGCGGTTTGCCTGTCGCAGGTGATGCCGCCTGGCAGGACGAACTTGCCGGGCTGCTTGGGATGGGGCATGACGACGCCCAACCCGATGACTACTGCGCCGCAGTAGGGGTTTTCCGTGGCTTTCATGGGGTTCCTCGACTTGTCCACCGTTTCTGTGGGGATGGCGGTGGGTGGGTTGGGGGTATCAGGCTGCGGACTGCTCTGGTAGTGATGGAGCTTCGTTGCCCCAGCAGTCCCAGCCTGGGGCGGCCGAACGGGCAAAGAGCTCGATGCGTGGGACATCACCGCACAGCTTTTCGATGGCCTCTCGGCACTCGTGCGGCTTTTCGCTGTGGCGCCCCACCTTGGCTCGAATGACCGAGCGGACAGCCTTGTCCACTACCAGATTGCTGACTTTGCCCTTGATGCCGATCAGGGCGCACTCCGCACCGGCCCGTGTCGCCCACCCCATACCGAAGTGGGGGTTGTCGTTTACGGTGCGCTTCTCCCACACCAGGCCGGTCATGGTCATGATCCGGAATCCCCAGGCTTGGCACAGGTCGATGGCCTCTTGTGGCATGCTGCCTACCCACCACATGACCAGCATGCAGTTGTCGTCTGCCAGCCTCGCCACTGGCAGCGCCTTCATGTCCTCTATCGATGTGACGCTGTACACCTGCGCAGCCCCGCTTTTCATTGAGCCGCCTGACTTCTTCGATTTGAATTGCCAGGCTGGGTCCGCGTAGATCACTCGGTACTTGTGGTTTGTGCTGTGGATGTCGATCTTCATGCAGCCTCCTTGTGCTGCTCAGCGTGCTGGCCAGCTGCAAACTGCTCCTCCCACAGCTTCACCTTGAGCTCGCAGGCGTAGACGATCTGGCCTACCAGCTTCGCGCCGATCCCCCTGACCTTATTCAGTGCAGCTCCCTGATTGCTCAACACTTTGTAGAGGGTGTCGAGCCCGGCTTGCTCAAGCGGTCTGATCACGCGCGGCGGAAGGCCGCATTCATGAATGCTTACCGTCTTGGCCCAAGTGGCGCGCGGCAACAGGTGGGGATGGCTCTGCTCCAGGGCCTCCTGCATGAAGGCGAAGATGTCCCGAGTCATGTCGTCCGGGGCCCCGGAACCATAGGGCGCCGGGTAGATGGGGTTCATCCACTGGCTCAGCATGACCGAGCAGCCGGAGCCATCGGATTTCATGGCGTGCAGCTTCCAGTTGAGGTCATTGATGAGGTAGGGGAGGTTTGACTGCAGGCCGTGATCCACCAGGTAAACATTCCAGAGCGTGCCGTCCTCGCCCTTGTAGGTCTTGGCAAGGTGCTTGAACCAGACCAGCTTGGCATCACGGCAGCTCTCGAGCTCCATGATGACGCCGTGGCGGCGTTCCAGCTCACGATCCTGCTCGTTGATGGCGTCCAGCAGGTCTTTGATTCGCCGCTCGAGTTTCAGCACCTCGGCGCGGTAGGCGGCCTCGTTGCTCTTGTGCTTGGCGATGGCGGTGCGTTGCTCCTCAAGCAGCTCGTTCTTCTCCTTGATGCGGCGTTTCATGCCTGCCGGATCCATGGCGTTGAGGTCGGCCAGTTGGCGCTCGAGCTGGCGGGCGCTGTATTGCAGGGCGCTGTATTTGGTCTGGACATCGTTTAGGGCGCGCTGGGCCTTGTAGAGCTCGTCTGCCATGGCCTCCAGCTCGGCGGCGCCTTCTTGCCGTGCTGCTGCAATGCGCTGCTCGGCTTCGGCAACCTGCTGGCGCAGCTCGCTGACCAGGGCCGCCTGGGTGAGCAGTTCGCTATCCCGGCCTTCCAGCTCGCCGATCAGGGTGTTGAACTCGTCGATGTGGGTGTTGGCCGCCTCGCTGATCATGGTCAGGTTGGCAGTGAGCAGGGTTTCAAAGCTGCCGATGGCGGCCTTGGCCGGGCCGTCAGGCATCAGCATGATGTTGCGGATCTGGCTGGTGAGGGTGTTCAGGGCAAGGCTGGTTGCCTCGCTGGGGTTCAGTTCGGTGGTCATGGTCGGGGTCCTGTTAATGATGGCGCGGTTTCTGGTAGCGGGCATGCAGGTTTTCGCTGTCAACCCAGCGAGTGGCTAGCACGATCAGTGCGCGCTGGCCGTCCGGTTTTACGGTGGCGCCGCGCTTGCGGTACGCATCGATCGCCTTATCGCGCTCCACGGTGGTGAGGTAGGCTTGGGCAAATTTCATGTAAACCTCAGTAGTTGATGGATAGGTGCTCGATCTTGTTGCTGGCGATGTGCTTGATGAGGTTGATGGCTTTCCCCTCATCGATCCCCAAGCCCATCAGGTCCATCAGGATGGCGTTGTTGATGGTGCGGCGGTGCTCCATATCGGCGGCGCGCGCAGCATCCTCTGCGGCTTTCTGGCGCTGCACGTCGGCGATGCGCTGACGCTCTTGTTCTGCGGCGCGGGCGGCAGCCTCTTCCGCCTGGTGTGCGGCGTTGGCTTCGGCCTGCTGGCGGGCCAGCTCGGCGGCTTCGGCATCGCGCCGGGCTTGTTCTTCACGTTCACGGGCGGCCTGGGCTTGGCGCTGTGCCTCCTGCTCGCGGTGCTGGGCGGCTTCACGCTCCAAGCGCTGGCGATTCTCTTCCTGAAGGCGGGCTTGCTCCGCCGCCTGCTCGGCTATCAGGCGCTCGCGGTCGATGCGATCCTGTTCGGCCTGCTTCTGGCGCAGCTGCTCCAGCTCTGCCTGCTCGGCTTCGTACTTCTGGCGGGCTGCCAGGGCCTCGCCGAGGCGCTTGGTTGCCAGCTCCTTGGCGACGGTCGCCTGGGGCAGCAGCTCTTGCCAGGAGTCGTCCATGGCGTTCTGCTCGACCTCCTGCAGCATGACCTGCAGGTCGGCGGCGGCGATCTCGATGCTGGCAGAGGATCCCAGTTCATTGAGGCGGGCCAGTCGGGATTGCAGTGCTGCCACCCGGGCCTCCTCTGCCGCTTCGTACTGGGTGAGCGGGGCGCGCACCTCGTCTTTCAAGGTGTCCAGGGTGTCGCGCAGGGTTTTGCGGTTGGCGTCGATGCGCTTGGGGATCTCCTTGTACTGGTCGGTCAGCTCTTTGCCGAGCCCGTCCAGGTAGGTCTTGGTGCGGGCAACGGCATGGGCGACGCTGGCGATCTCCTTGCGCCCCTTGGGGGTGGTAATGTCGGGCACCAGGCTGGTTGCCTTCTGGCGGATATCGGCCAGCAGTTCAGCCACGCCCTGGCCCTCGGTGAACAGGGCGACGGCGGTGGTGGGTTCGATGACAACCAGCTGGGCTTGGGTGTTGTCTGCTTTGGTCTTTTCGACAGTGGCTTGTTCGGTCATGGTGGGGTCCTTGGGATTGAAAAGGCCCGCAGTGAGCGGGCCTTGTTGGTTATTGCTGGGCGCCGTTCCCGGCACTGAGCTGCTTCTTGCGCTCGCCGGCGATCTGCTTGATACCTGCGATGATGTTCTGGTCGCCGGTTTCGTTGGCCCAGGTCCAGGCGGTGGTGTAGGCCTGCTGCCATTCGGTGGTATCACATGCCCCCTCGATGGCGGCGCAGTGGTCGGCGTAGGCGTTGGCGTGGTCCGCCTGGGCGGGTTCGGCCATCTGCTCATGCTCCAGGGTGACCGATTCGGTGCTCTGGCTGCGGATGGCATCCAGGGTGCGGCTCTTCGCTGGGGAAGTCTGCTGTGGCTGGTTGCCTGGGATCTCGTTGATGATGATCTCCTTGCCCTCCATCTCCTCGGCGGTGGGCTCGCTACCGATCTCCGGCCAGGCCTTGCGCAGCGCCTGCGCCTCGGTGCACTTGGCGAGCTGGGCATAGGGCCGCTTGCGCCACATGGCGTTGGGGCACTCGGTCTTGCCGCTCTGGGTGGCGTAGTTCTCCTTCCAGCGCTCCAGGGCGTGGAAGGCAACCCGCTGGCCGTTGACCATCTTATAGACGGTGTACTTGCACCACTGCGGGTAGGTGACCTTGATCTTGGCGCTCTGGTTGTAGGGGTCTTGGAACTCTTCGGTGACATCCGGCCCGAACACGGGTTCATCGGCCCCCGCGTAGTTGCCGGAGCGATCGGCCTGGATCCGGTACATGCCGATCCCGGGCATCGGCACATCCCGCCAGACCTTCTCTTTGCTGCGGGCATCGGTTACCTGCATGGGGACGAGGTGGACCGGCTTGAGCAGAATATCCAGGCCGCGCGCCTTACAGTAGTCGATGGCCATGACCACCGAATCGGGGTTGGCTCCCGGGTAAATGGTGTTGCACAGGGCGTTCCAGGTCGGCTCGTCGATGCCTCGCTGGACGAGAATGGGGAACTGGGCGGCGAAGTTATCGGCCGCCTGCTGCTTGATACTGGTGATGTTGTTCATGCTGCTTTCCTTGTCGCCCAGGCTGGGCGCTGGAGGGGTTTGAAGTCGTGCCAGTCGTTGTTGACCCGGCAGTCGTGGAAGCGATGGAGGTCGCGGCGGAACAGGTCCTTGCCCGCATCCTTCCAGTCGTCGGGGAGGGGCCGCACCCGCACCGGGTAGCGGCTACAGTTCACGCTGGTGCTGACAGCCAGAAACACGAATTCCGGCTGCTCGCCCATCACCCGGTGGAAGCCTTCGGAGTACATGGCGTCCTGAACGTGGTAGCGGAAGTCCTCGACATGGCGCTCTAAGCGACTCATGTCGTCCACCGACTTCACGTCAATGATGACGGGGTGATTGCTCAGGTGGCGGTCGGGGCGGACCCGGCACAGCTCCTGGGTCTCTGGGTCAATCCAGTAGAAGGAGGCCTCGCTGTGCCCCTCCTGCTCCAGCAGCCAGCGGGCGTCCGGGTGGGCCATCACGCTGTCGCGCATCAGGTAGAGCTTGCGTCCCTCCTCGGCATCCATCACCGTCTTGCCCAGCTCTGCGCAGCTGGCTAGGAACTCGGCCTCTTCTGCCTTGCCGGCGTTGGTGCGGCGGTTGAACGGTGGGGCGATGATGAAGCGGTCTTTGAACTCGTCTGGCTCCAGCAGCAGGCAGTGGATGGCGCTGCCCATGTCGAAGGCCTTGAGCTTCTCTTCATCGAGCGGGGCGTTTTTGGCCCAGATGTAGGTGGCCGGGCTTTCGGCGATCTGGTCGAGCTGGCTTTTGCTGACCCCGGGGCCAGCGTGGTACTCCTCGTTGGAGAGGCCGAACACCCGGCCCAGCGGGTGTGCGGCGGACGTGTCGGCGAAGGCGTTCATAGAGGACCTCCTTCTGCTGTCAGTCTGCGACCTATGCGAGTGATGGCGCTTCTAATTTGGCCAAGCCTCACCCTCGCCCTGACTCGCTTCAATTTGTACTCGCGCACTTTCTGGCACCAGCAACAAACCTCATCCTTATCGACGCACTCCCGATAGAACTCTTCGAACTCAATGCATTCGTAAGGGTCTTGTTTTAGTGACCGGTATTCATTCACAACCGTCTCGAGGCATGGGGTGCCAAAGGAGTGAAAGTTACTTCCCTCTCCAGCTGTATCAACGCTTTTGCACCGAGAATATGCCTCAGAACCCAGCGCCTTTAGCCTGCGAACCTCATCGGCCCAGAAGGCGTGATCTCGCACCAGCGTTAAAATGCCAGTTTCTGTGGTTTTCATGCTGCGCTCCTGTCTTGGTACTGCTCCCATTGCTCCTCGCTCATGGCGTCGAGCAGGGCGGCGACGTGACTGCGCCAGGCGGCCTGGGCCAGCCCAGTCAGCCCAGCGTCAACCACCTGCCGGATGAACGGCTTCAGTTGATCATCATCGTCGCCGAGCGCGCGGCGGATGACTTGGTTTAATTGGCGGTGCTGGTCTGCATTGAGCTCGCCCAGCATGGTTGCCGGGTCCGTTTCAAGCATCTCAGCCAGCAGCAGAGGGCGGTTGGCGTCACACCACTCGGCGATCCACTCGGCCTTGGCGTTGGCCTCGGCCTCGCGGCTCTCCAGCAGGGCGAGCAGGGCGGTTTCGTTGGTCATGGCTACATCTCCATTTCCAGTTGCAGGGCTCGCGCTTCGTGATACTCCTCGATGGCGCGGCGGGTGGCGGCTTTGTTGCGGGCCATACGCGCCTGTTCGGCGGATGGGGCGGCGTCTACGTGGTACTTGCGGCGGGTGGGGGGCACCATCGCGCCGCGAAATCCCATCAGCTGGGCTTCGGTCAGTGGTTTCATGGTCTGGGTCCTGTGGTTGTAAAAACGAAAAAGCCCAGCATTTGCTGGGCTTGGTCGGATGGTCTAATTGGTGACTACTTGGGTTGGTATTTCTCGAAGTAGCTGGCCGCCAACTCTTGGCCTTTGGTGAGTTGGTCTGGGGTAAGGCGTTGTGCAGCATTGTCACGCGCTTCGCTGGATTGCTTGGAACCATTGGCTGCTGCTACGGAATACCAAGCATATGATTTAACAAAGTCCTGTGGAACGCCCTCCCCGCGAGAGTATATGGCGCCAAGGTTATGTTGCGCCATTTCATCACCACGCTCAGCAGCTTTGCGGAACCAGGTAACTGCTTGCTTATAATCTTGCGGCATTCCTCGACCTTCGCTGTACATCACCCCCAAGTTATACTGTGATCGCACGTGACCAAGTTCTGCGGCCTTGCGAAACCAAGATGCCGCTTGCTTGTCGTCTTGTGAAACCCCTAACCCATTGACTGACATGAGACCCAGACTGAACAGTGATTCGAGCTCCCCTTGCGCGGCCGACTTGTTGTACCAGAATGCAGCTTGTTTATAATTTTTAGTGATACCTCTGCCATCTTCGTACATCCGCCCCAAGAAGTACTGAGCATCAGCATGGCCTAGATCTGCAGCCCTCTGGTACCAAATTACAGCTTGCTTATCGTCTTGTGGCACGCCTTTACCTATGTCATAGCTAAGCCCAAGGAAGTATTGATCCTCTCTGTTGCCAGCCTCAGCTTGTTTGATGACCCTTGCCATGTCAGCAGCACTGGGTTCTGCCTGCGCTACTGGCATCACCAGCAACGTCAACCCCAGCAACACCGCTCCGATCCAACCCCCGACTCGATTCATAACCCCTCCTTGTTTCGAAGGGGGCATTATGGATCTGTTTGGGGCGGCTGTCAGCCTGCAACCCCCTGATGCAAGGGGCTCCAGGCTGGCCACTGTTGCCAGCGGCCTGCGTTCACGTTCACGCACCGCCTTCCGGATTGAACGGGGTATCGGCGCATCCCTACCGGCATCGGGATTCGTGGTTGTGAGCCGGTTCCAGGTTGTTAAAGAGCAGGCCCAGCCGAATTTGGCGTGAGCGAAGCCAAAGCATCCTTGCGGTGCTTGAGAAAGAGGCTTTGGCTACGGCGCTATGAGGGAAGCGCCAGACCCGGGTCAGATGGCGTTGCGGTGGAACTCGGCCCGCCAGTGGAGGAGGGCGCGGCATTTCATGGCGGTCAGGGTGCGCACCTTGGCAGACTGGGCGGTGCGGGCTGCGACGAGCTGGTGCCGCTCGGTGGCCATCATGGCAACCGTCAAGCGTTGCTTGATGGTTCGGCGGCGGGCGGCGTTGCCGTTCAGGCGGTCGGCGATGGCGGCAACGATCTGGTCGGCGCGTTTCGCGGCCCTGGAAAAAAGGCGTATGGTCATGGTACATTCACTCCTGTTGGCGAGTTGGTCCTCGCTAATTCCCACTTGATTCGTCATGCTGGGTCCTGATTGCTGGGGTTGGTCCCTCGGCTTTCACTGACCGGGTGGTACCCGGTCCTTCGAAGCCCGCCTTGTGCGGGCTTTGTCGTTCTTACGCGCTGGTCAGGCGCCTCACTTCTGCCCTGGTCAGGGGCCGGGTCCTGTTGCCGGGTGGTACTCAATTCTTTGCTGGCTTTTTACTCCGCCAGATCCGGAGGTTTGCCGGTTACGTCTCCGGCCCGGGCTCTCACCGTTCGTGTGGCATTACCCAAGACCTTCACCACGATTGGCCGCCTTCCACGCTGCCCCTTGTTGCTATCGGTCTTGGTCGTTCTCTCAAGAGGACGATGTGCAAACTGTATTCTTTAGAGAACGATTGGTCAATACCGATCTCTAAAATAAACGATATTTTTTTTGAACAACAAAAAACCCGCCGAAGCGGGTTAAGGGGAGGGAGAGGAGAGGGGGGGGTTACTTGATCTCGTTGCGCCTCAGTTCTGACAACTTGCCAAGCACGATAGCCTCACTGGATGTGACCGTGCCAAGCCTTGGATCGTCTACACCGTAAACCCATCCATCAATCCCCGACATTGCCCTTAGCAGCCGCGCTTGATCATTCTTTTCGAGCCTGATCAGCATTACAGCACCCTCCTCTGGAGTGCGGTCAGCCAAGCTGAAGATGCAGATGTCACCGGCCACAATGCCTGATTTTGATAGGTGATCGTTTGTGGCCTCGATGGCAATGCTGTGGCTTTGGTTCTCTGCCACCACATACCGCCCGCTATTCATGTTCGGCAGCATATCTGTTGCCAGGTTCCCCACGTCATCCAAGGTCCAGACCGGCACTTTATCCGAATTGAACTGAATGTCGTTCAGCAGATCACCACTGCTGCGGCCGGTGTATAGCCATATGGGATCAACCTTCAGCACCCTGGCAATGGAAATCAGGGATGACACTCGCATTTCACGATTCGGGTTATTGATGGTGTTGCTAATCACGCTCTTGGATAAGCCGGTACGGCGCGCAAGCTCAGACATGCTGATGCCCAACTCTTGCAGCTTTTCCTCAAGGCGTTGCCCGAAAGTTTTCATCAATAACCTCTTGTTCTCTTTAGAGACTAAATTGTAATTCCTTGACTGATCACTTTGGGAGACGATGAAGATTGACATCGTTCTCTATAGAGGACATCATTTGCATGTCACCATGCACAGGACCCAGACCAATGAAGAAACATGAAGTAATCGGCTATTTCGGCAATATGGCCCGCGCCATGAAAGCGATCGGTATTTCCCGCAGTCTTGCCGTGAAGTGGGGGGAGGTGATTCCTGCCCAGCATGCAGTCAGCTTTGTCATCGCCAGCAACGGCGAGCTGCGGCTGGGCCTGGAGGATTACCCCCTGCTCAAGGAGCAAGACCATTCTACCCAGCAGGCCGCCTGACCACTGGCCAGCTTTTCCACCCAACATAGAGGGCCAACCCCATGGGAAGAGTATCGCTCCCCGATCATGAAAATATGAGCACCCGCTCCCCGCTGCGGGTGCGCGGCACCCCAGCTCAGCGCCAGGTATGGCAGGAAGTAGGCGCCGAGTGTGGCATGACCGAAACCGCATTTGCCCGCACCTCGCTGCTGATCCTGCTCCAGGCCATATCTCAGCACGAGCCCACCATATTGGCGAGGGCCGTTAAACGGGCCAATCGGAGCTTGCTGGAGCAGGGTTTTCCGCCCGTGACCGTCGAGGAGATCCTGGAGGGCTCCGGCCTGCCCGAGCGCGGCCTGCTCCAGTTCAGCCAAGCAGACGAGGCCGCCTACAACGAGGAGCGCCCGCTGCGCCCCCTGCAAAAACTCATCAACTTTGTCCTCGGGAGGTAACCCATGACCATGCAATTACGTCCGCCGCGCCCGGCATCCCAGCACGTCAGCGATCGCGACAACATCATCCTGAAGTCGGTCATGCACGAGCTGGCCCTAGCCCTCGACGAGCCGCTGATCTCGACCGCTCACGCAGCCGGCACCGACCGCCAGGCCGTCCGCCTGGCCCGCGAGCTGGAAGCCCGCACCCTGGAGCGTGCCGAAGCACAACCCAGCGCATAAGCAGCACCTGCCCGCCTCACCAGCGGGCAGCTTAAACACCACAGGACCCAACAATGACCAATTCAACCATGGCCCATGGGGGCCACCCCTTGCTGAACGACCTCAACCACTGCCCACTGTGCGGCAGTGAGCTGCAGTCCGGCACCAATGACCGCTCATTTGAATGCCCGGGGTGTGAATACACCGAGCAGGAGGTGCTCCATGCGTAAGTCACAAGTCGCCTCAATCTGCCGCCACACCTTCAACCTGTTCGACGAGATCGTCGTGGACAACTTCGCCGGTGGCGGTGGGGCGTCTACCGGGATCGAGATGGCACTGGGCCGCAGCCCGGAGATCGCCATCAACCACGACCCAGACGCGATCTCCATGCACACCGTCAACCACCCCGAGACCGAGCACTATTGCGAATCGGTGTGGGATATCGTGCCGCGCGATGTCGTTGCTGGTCGCCCTGTTGGTCTGGTCTGGCTGTCTCCCGACTGCAAGCACTTCTCCAAGGCCAAGGGCTCGACCCCGGTCAGCAAGAAGATCCGGGGCTTGGCGTGGGTCACTCTGCGCTGGGCCGCCACGGTACGCCCCCGGGTGATCATGCTGGAGAACGTCGAGGAGTTTCAGACCTGGGGCCCGCTGCTGATCGACTCTGAGGGCAACGCTCGCCCTGACCCTGCCAAGAAGGGCCGCACCTTCAACAGCTTCATCAACGCCCTGCGTCGCCAGGGCTACAAGGTGGAGTGGCGGGAGCTGCGTGCCTGCGACTATGGCACCCCTACCATCCGCAAGCGCCTGTTCCTGATTGCTCGCCGGGATGGCGCCTCCATCGTGTGGCCAAAGCCGACCCATGGCGACCCAGCAAGTGCTGAGGTGAAGGCCGGGAAGCTGCTGCCGTGGCGGACCGCTGCTGACATCATCGATTGGTCAATCCCGTGCCCTAGCATCTTCCTCACCAAGGAAGAAGCCAAAGCCCAGGGGCTCAACGTTAAGCGGCCACTTGCCGAGGCTACGATGCGCCGGATTGCCAAGGGGGTGGAGCGGTTCGTCATCAACGCCGCCGAGCCGTTCATCGTGAAGTGCAATCACACCAGCAACCGCACTGTCTACGATGCTTTCCGTGGTCAAGGGCTCCATGAGCCTCTACAGACAGTCACCGCAGCCCCAGGGTTTGCTCTGGTGCAACCACAATTTGCCCCCTTCATCACTGAGCATGCCAACGCCAGTCATCAGCGCAACATGCCTGCGGATGAGCCGCTGCGTACCATCTGCGCCGAGGTTAAAGGGGGGCACTTCGCCCTGGTGGCGCCGGTCATCGCCCGCCAGTTCGGCAACTCTGTCGGCCAGTCAGTGGAAGACCCGCTGGGGACAGTGATGGCCAAGGCCGACAAGAGTCAGCTGGTGACCGCCTTCTTGGCCAAGCATTACACAGGCGTCGTGGGTGCCGAGCTGACCCAGCCGCTGCCGACCGTGACCACTGTTGACCACAATGCACTGGTCACCAGCCACCTGGTAAAACTGCGCGGCACCTGCCAGCACGGCCAACCAGTAACCGAGCCCATGCCCACCGTCACCGCCGGGGGGCTGCACATCGGCGAGGTGCGGGCGTTCCTGCTCAAGTATTACGGCACCGACTCAACCATCCCCTGCTCTGAGCCACTGCATACCGTGACCACCCGGGACCGATTCGGTCTGGTCACCGTGCGCGGCGAGGATTACCAGATCGTCGATATCGGGATGCGGATGTTGGAGCCACATGAGCTTTTCCCTGCTCAGGGGTTCTTGGACACGTATGTCATCGATCGAGACGCCAGCGGCAAGAAGTTCACCAAGGTCGCCCAGGTGGCCCGCTGCGGCAATGCAGTATGCCCGCCCGTTGCGGCTGCCCTGGTGCGCGCCAACCTACCAGAGATGTGTGCAGATGCGCAGGAGGTGGCGGCATGAGCGCTGTTATCAAATTCCCGGGGCCAAGTGCCCCACATAACCCCCCTCAGAAGGAGGCCCGTGTGGTCGCAGATCTTGATGATGGGTTCACCCGCACGGCAAACGAGATCCAGAAGGCCAAGTGCCGGTTACGGATGGCTGGGCGCGAGCTCAACGTGCTTGATGCGGTGATCTATTCCACCTATGGCTGGAACAAGAAGCAGGACCGGCTCACGAACACCTATCTGGCCGAGCTGTGCGACATGGACCCGTCGGATGTGAACAAGGCTCTCCAGGTGTTGTCTCGTCGTCACATCATCACCCTCGAGAAGCACGGCCACATGAAGATCGTGGGCGTGAACAAAGTGGTGAGTGAGTGGGAATATTCCAGAGAAAAACAGGCGAAAACGCCTACCGCCCAAGAGAAAAATCCGGGTAAAAACACCCAAAAAAATCCGGGTAAAATCACCCAGATTTCTGGGTATTTTGACCTTTCAAACCAGGCGAAAACACCCAACACCCAAGACAGTCTTACCAAAGACAATAAAAACAAAGATCTTAAACCCTCTTCGTCGAAGAACGCTGACGCGCTCCTCGACGCCGGGGGCGATGAGTCGGTTTCTCCTCCCGCCGAGAAGGTCCGACCCGATGCAGCCATCCAGACCCCGAATGGCAAATTCTGGGGGACCCAGGATGACCTGGCTGCGGCTGAATACATCCACGGCAAGGTCCTGGTGGTCAACCCGACGGCCAAGACCCCCAACTGGGCGCAGTGGGCGAACGATATCCGCCTGATGCGCACCCAGCTTGGGTACACCCATCGCGAAATCTGCTCGCTGTTCAAGTGGGCCAACCTCGACCCGTTCTGGTCAGCCAACGTGCTGTGCCCCAAGACCCTGCGCAAGCAGTGGGACAAGCTCACAGCCAAGCGTGCCGGGGTGGTGCGCCAGCCAGCGCGCGGGGACGAGTGGGATCTGACCAAGACCATGACCGCCGACAAGCTCAACCAGCTGATCCAGGAGGGGTACTGATGACCATGAAACCGTTGAGCGAGGTCCTGGCCAGCATGCCGAGCGAGCTGCCTCCCGTGCCGGTTCGCCCGGTTGCTGCGGTGGTAACCGAGCAGGATACCCAGGTGGTCGCCAAGCTGTTCGAGCAGCTCAAGGTGATCTTTCCTGCTTGGCAGCGGGCTTTCCCCAATCCCGAGATGCAAGCCAGGGCGTTGCGAGAGTGGACCGTGGCGCTGGTCGAGGCCAACTGCACCAGCCGTGATCAGCTGAGCCAGGGAATGCGCACTGCACGCAGCCAGGGTGGAGAGTGGTTTCCGAGCACCAGCAGGTTTATCCGGTGGTGCCAGATCACGCCGGAGTCGCTGGGGCTGCCGACGCTGGATACTGCACTGGTCGAAGTGCGAACCCGCCGGTTTACCCATCCAGCGGTGGAACTTGCGGCCAAGGCGACGAGCTGGGAGCGCCAGACGTTGAGCCTTGACGCCTACCGCCCTGTGTTCGAGCAGGCCTACGCGCAGTTGCTTCGTCGTGTTGTCGCCGGGGAGGACCTGGGGGCCCAGGTGCGCAAGGGGCTGCCGACCAGGGAGCAGATCCAGCACAGCCCCGAGTTTTACCAACAGACCGGCCAGCGCGGCGTGGAAAGCCTGAAGGCGCTGTTCAAGCGGGGAGGGCTGGCCAATGTTCAATCCTGATGTGAGTGCCGCGGTCGTGGCTGCGAAGTTCTGCCGGGTGGTGATCTACTCCGCTGTGCGGGGCTGGTGTGGGGAACGGATGCAGCTCGAGGTGGCCGACGAGATCGATGCGCTGGGATACACCGATCAGCAGCGTGGCGCAGGGCATTGGTTGGTGCAGAGCACGACGCCGGAGCGAGTGGCGGAGGAAGCCGCACGGCTGAGAGCCGCGCCAGTGCTGGTGTTGCGGTGTGATGCTTCGTTTGGGGCTGTGGATAACTTCGAAGAGGAGGGCCTTGCCAACCAGTGACACAGGGGGTAGCGCCCCGTACCATTGCCAGTGCCGGACCTAGACCACCCGGCAGTTTGACCAAAGGACCCAGACCATGACCAAACCGCATACCCGAGATCTATCCATCGCGACCCAGTTGGGGCGCGTGATATCCATCATGAGCGACGGCAAGGCCCGCACCCTGCGCGACATCGAGCGCGAGTGCTGGAGCCGTTACGGCCACGCCGACACCCAGGCCGCCATCAGCGCCAGACTGCGTGAAGTTTGCTGCTACGGCTGGGCGAAGTATTCCAGCAACCAGGTCATCGACGGCAAGCAGGTGTGGCATTACCGCATCGAGCTGCCTCCCACCACCGAGGCCGTAGCGGCTAAGGCGGTGGCAGCATGAGATTCACCCACGCTATCGCAGCCGTTCTGGCCGCCACTGCAGCCCAATCGCCCTGGTTCAACCCGCTTGATTTCAAGCCTGGACATGGCTTCTGCATCCCCAACCCGCGCAATGACCGGGCCGCACAGCGTCAGCGTGCCGCCTCCAAGCGCCGCAACAAGTCCAAGCGGGGGTGAGGATGAGCCAATATCCAAAGCACTTCCTGCGCAGCCCTGAAATCCGCGCACGCGCCTGCCAGCTGGTAGCAAGTCTGCCGGTTGACCAGGACAAGCCGCTGGTCATCGAGATCAAGGAGCTGACCCGGACCCTGGCCCAGAACGCTCTGTTTTGGGCGGTAATGACCGACATCGCCGAGCAGGTCAACTGGCACGGCCGCAAGCTCTCCAAGGAGGACTGGAAGCACGTTCTCTCCGCCGCCCTGTACCAGCAGGACGTGGTGCCGAACATCGACGGCAATGGCTTCGTGGTGCTGGGTAAGTCCACCTCCAAAATGACCGTGCGCGAGATGCGCGATCTCATCGAGTTGGCCCAGTCCTTCGGTGCCCAGCAGGGCGTGAAGTTCGGGGATGAATCCCGCCGCGGCTTCGACTGGGTAGCGGCATACGGGAGGGCGGCAGCATGAGCTCACTGGTTAAGAAGTTTTCAGCGAATACCGCTGGGCGAGACTTCGCGGTAGGCGATATTCACGGCCATTTCACCCTGCTGCAGAAGGCTCTCGATAAGGTTGGCTTTGACCCCGCCTGCGATCGCCTGTTCTCCGTTGGAGACTTAGTTGATCGTGGCCCTGAATGCGAATTGGTGCTGGAGTGGCTGGCCAAGCCATGGTTCCACCCGGTGCGTGGCAACCACGACGACTATGTGTGCCGTCACGACACCTGTGACACAGGAAACTGGTTGCAGAACGGTGGGGCGTGGTTCATGTCATTGCTCGATGTGGAGCGCGGCGAGTACGCAGCCCAGTTCCGCGAGCTGCCTATCGCCATCGAGGTGGATACGCCGAGTGGGTTGATTGGCTTGATTCATGCTGATTGCCCATTCCCGTCCTGGAGCTACCTGATTGAAAAGCTTGAGGATGGCGCAGAGGGGAACCCTGGACTGCTGCGATCCATCAAGAACTCCTGTATGTGGTCGCGTCGGCGTGTGGAGCTTGGTGATGAGAGCGGTGTGTCTGATGTGCATGCCCTCGTTGTTGGTCACACCCCCATGAGCAGCCCGGTAGCGCTTGGCAACGTGATCCATATCGATACGGCCGGATGGTGCCCGCAAAAAGGCGGAGCATTCACCTTGCTGAACCTGCAATCGCTGCAGGCTCACACGATGAAAGGGGCGCGCGATGAGCAAAACCAAGGCTGATAAGGATTGGCTGAACGATGTGAGCTCGCTCGGCTGTATCGCCTGCCGCAATGCCGGGCATGGCGGCACGCCTGCGGAAATCCACCATGTGCGCTCTGGATCTGGCATGGCCCAGCGCGCCGAGCACACCCGGGTGCTGCCCCTGTGCCCCCGGCACCACCGTGCCTGCTACCCCACCGGCTTCCACGCAGCCCCGCGCACCTGGCAGCAGGAGCACGGCAGCGAGGAGTCCCTGCTGGAGCAGGTAGCCCGGGAAGTGGCAGAACTGCGCAAGAACACCATCGGGAGGGCGGCATGATCACTGCGATCGTTTACTGGATGATGAAATTTCAGTTTGGCGCCGACTGGTCATACTGGAGCCTGGTTTTGCCGGTGATAACTGATCTGGTGATCATCGGAGCGTTAGAGAAATGGAGAGCAAGGCCGTGATCCGCCTTTCAGCCATCGACGCAGCCCGCCTGCTGGATAAACACCCGAACGCCAAGGCCGTGGTGAACAAGGTCAAGAAGGCTCAGCAGGTGGATGAGCTGCACGGCAAGGTACTGGCCCAGTTGGTAGGCCTTCCTGACCCCGCCACCGAGCTGTTGTTTCACCCCAAGCGCCGCTGGCGCCTCGACTTCGCCTGGCCCACCCGCATGATCGCCCTTGAGGTCCACGGCGGGATCCACTCCGGTGGCCGGCACACCCGGGGGAGGGGGTTCGTAGAGGACCGTGCCAAGATGAACGAGGCCACCTTGCTCGGGTGGACCGTGCTGGAAGTTACCCCGGAACACATCAAATCCGGCCAGTTGCGCGCCTGGCTGCTCGCCGCCTTCAATCAGGACCCAGACCAGAGGACCAAACCATGACCAACTCTATCGAAATGGCTCTGCGCCTTTTCTCACCGAAAGGCGCACTACATGAACCCTCGTCTGGTCGCTCCAGTACGCTGGGGAGGGAGGAGTTTCTGGGAGCCCTGCAGGTGGCCGCAAAGAGCAACCCGCAAGGACTTCAGTTCCTTATGGCTGACCACCTGGGGGATGAACAAGCCCTTGCGTCGCTGCTGGCCCACTTCTGCACCACTCTTGGCAGCAGCGATGCCGGTGGCATGGCCATGGCTATCCTGCTGCGCCGCCCGCTGCCTGAGCAGCTGGATCACCTGGTACTTTGCCACCCTCACTATGACAAGGAGCGCCGCCGGGCCGCCGTGGTGATGGAGAAGGCCAAGCGCGCCCACCGGTCCGGCAATGATCACGAGTACCAGCGCCTTCTGGCTGAGCGGAACGAGATCCTGTCCCTGGCCAATGACCACTGTGTCGCCGAGATGATGCAGTCAGGGCGCTGCCCGCACTGCAATGGCACCGGGATCCGCCCGCGCAAGGGTGACGGCTGCCCGAAGTGCCACGGCACCGGCCGGGTCGTGCCACACGTAGAGTTGGTGTCGCGCCGGTTCGGGCAGGAGATGAGGCAGGCCGTAGAGCGTGCTGTTGATGAGGTGATCCACCAGGCGTCAGACCTGTCAAAGATCATGGACCGACAGGTGAGGGAGATGCGGGCGGCTTAGGTGCGGAGAGTTCGCCGCCGAGCAGGCGCAACCCCATGAATAGACGCAGTGATTGAATCCACCCCTCCCCGGCGTTAGTATTGCTCAAAGATGGCCAGAGTCCCCGTGACCCTGGCCTTTTTCATTTCTGGCCCGCCTCGTGCGGGCTTTGTCGTTTCTGGAGGGGCGATGACGCCTGACAAGGATCCACAGAACTACAGCGTGCTCGCCTATCTGGCATTCGGCGGGTTGAGCGTATGGGGAGGGCTTGTGACCTACATACAGACGGTGAAACGCGAGGGAAGGCAGTTCCGATGGGCCGAGGCGCTGCTGCAGGTGGTGGTGTCAGGGTTCGCCGGGATGTTGACCATGCTGCTGAGCTGGTACATCGCAGCCCCGCTCCCGTTGTGCGGCTTCATGGCTGGCCTGGCTGGCTTGATGGGGTCGAAAGCACTGGAGCTGTACGAACGCCGGGCAACCGGCTGGATGGGAGGGAGGGAGTGATGGTGAAAATGCGCTGGGTAGATGAAGCCCGTAGGCATATCGGGTTGACGGAGATTAAGGGGCCCCAACACAACCCCGAGATCGTGGCGATGTGGAAGGCCATCAAGCGGGGTGGTATCCGTGATGATGAAACCCCGTGGTGTGCCGCCTTTGTTGGAGCGTGCCTGGAGCGGGTCGGTATTCAGTCCACCCGGTTCGAGGGTGCGCGTTCCTATGCCTCCTGGGGGGAGAAGCTGGAAAAGCCGGTGGCGGGCTGCGTAGTGGTGTTCTCCCGGGATGGTGGCGGACACGTTGGGTTCGTAGTGGGGCAGGACAAGGCTGGCAATCTGCTGGTTTTGGGCGGCAACCAAGCTGACGCGGTGAACGTGAAGGCGTTCCCTCGCTCCCGGGTAACCGCATACCGCTGGCCCGCCGGTGAGCCGAAGCCTGTAGGGGAATTGCCTGTGATGGCTGCGGCAGAGTTCTCGAAGTCCGAGGCATAGGCGCAAGCCTTGCCAATATCGCCGGGTAACCGGTAACAGCAGAGGAGAGTGCGATGGAACACATCGTTGAGGTGGTCATCAACTGGATTGTCATCCTGATGGCTGTAGTGGGCGGCGCGTCCATGGTGGTGCAGGGGCTGGCCAAGATCGCGGCCGTCACCCCGTCCACCCGGGACGATGAGGTGATCGGGAAGGTGCAGGCCTTCTTGGTTGGCCTGACCAAGGTGCTGGACAAGCTGGCTATGAACCTGCCGGCTGAGAAAGCCAGGAAGCAATAACATGAACAGCTTGCTCCAACTGCTCGACATTCTAACGGCCCTTCTGGGCCGTTGGCTTAAGCAGGAGAGGGCAAGGGAGGTGCAGGAAAGCCATGACAAGAATCATGCGGACCCACAGGGGCGTTTTGCTGAGCGTTTCGGTGCTGCTTCTGGCCAGTTGCCAGACAGCTCCAAGTCAAACAGTGAACTGCCCGCCACCCACACCCAGGCTGACATGGAGCCCCGCCGCTAATGGCGGGGTTTGTCTTTCTGGGGAATCCACAGCCGACCTACTGGACTATCTCGATGCACTGGAGCGATGCGGTGGTTAATGGCATTACCGTGACCGGGGTTGTTACTCAGGTGAGGGAGTATGACGGGAGTCAGGCCCTGGTCACCCTGAATACTGGCGTCTCCGTCGTGGTACCGGCTACCCATGAGCCTGTACCTGGTGATGCCATCGTCGAAGGCGAGCTATCCATCTAAATGGCAAAGACCGACTGGGCACAGCTCAATGCAGAGTTCCTGCAGGAGCATGAAGCGACAGGCATCAGTGCGAAAGACTGGTGTGACAGCCGCGGCCTGAACTACAACTCGGCGCGTCGCTATTTGAAATCTCGGGGGCAATCCCCTGCGCAACCTGATAAATCTCGCGTAGCTGCGCAATCTGCGCATTCCGAAGTGCGCAAAACTGCGCAATCTGCGCAAAGTGCGCAAACCAAGGGGAATGAGGCCAAGGCCAAAGGGGGAGAGCGAAGAGGGGAGAAGTCCTCCGCATCCACAAAATCCCAGCCCGAGCCTGAGCAGACCTCGAAAAACAAAGGGCGTGATGGCTCCGGCCGTTTCGTCCGTGGCGAGTATGAGGGCAACCCTAACCCGCCAGCCAACATCAAGCCCGGCATGCAGATAGCCAAGACCCATGGCGGTTATGCCAAGTTCCTCGATGCCGAGGAGCTGTTCGACCAGGCCCGCGAGTTGCAACTGCGCGATGAGCTGGACTTCACCCGGGCTCGTGTCATCTCCGTCACCAAGCTGCTCAAGGGGCTGCAGCAGGACCTGGTCACGGCCAGCGAGATGACCGACCGGATTGCGCTCTACGACAAGATCCTGAAAGCCGAGCAGGCCCTCGACCGCAACATCCAGCGGATTGAGTCCATCGAGCGGACCCTGAGCGCCCTTCGCATCGACGAGGTGAGCGTGCCCAAGATTGAGGAGGACACTCGCCGGATCCGGGCTGCGGCCCGCAAGCTGACCGCCGAAGCCGATCGGCTCGAGAAGGATGGCGGTAGCGAGGCCACCCCTGTCAGCGAGATGGTGACTGAGCTGCAGGGGATGGGGACTGGTGGGCTGATGTCGTGATAGTATTTACAAATGTCATTAGCGCGGGTTGGTGAGATGAAAATTTACAGCGTGGGAGAATCAGGAGCTTTGGTGAGCATTGGTGATGATAGCGTGCTGCCAAAGGATGTAAGTCACGCCCTACGCCGTGGTGAGAGGCTAACCTATTGTCTGACGGATGCGATGGATGGCTTTGATGGTGGCTCTGTTACGTTTGAGCCGACATTGATATATCAAGATGGCAAACTTCATGAGTGTGGGTCTGTAATCCGGGATGCCAGAGAAGCTCAGGCATTCGCAGAGTATTACGAGCGTTACACAGAGCTCACCCCATGCAGGAGCCAGCCATGAAACAAAAAAGTAGCCACAGCTTCAACAACACCAACCCGCCTCGGCGGGTTTTTTATTGCCTGAGATCCCACGATGACCGAACTCGACACCTCCGCCATGACTGAGCAGGAGCAGATGGCCTACATCCGCTCGAAGCTCAGCGATAAGTGGTGGCGGATGAACAACCTCTACATGATCGAGAACGAGCAGGGCCAGCTGGTGCGCTTCCGGCTGCGCCCGGCGCAGGAGCTGCTGTTCCGGACCATGTGGTACCTGAACATCGTCCTCAAGGCGCGCCAGCTCGGATTCTCCACGGCCATCGACATCTATCTGCTGGACGAGGCGCTGTTCAACAAGAACCTCAAGTGCGGGATCATCGCCCAGGACCTGACGGCCGCCGGTGAGATCTACCGCACCAAGATTGAAGTCCCGTTCGATAACCTGCCCGGCTGGCTCAAGGCCCAGTTCAAGGTGGTGACCCGGCGCGGCGGGGCGAATGGCGGTCATATCCTGTTCCGGCACGGCTCCAGCATTCAGGTGGCCACATCCTTCCGCTCCGGTACCGTGCAGCGCCTGCATGTCTCCGAGCACGGGAAGATCTGCGCCAAGTACCCGGAGAAGGCCAAGGAGGTGCGAACCGGGACGCTGCAGGCGATCCACCCGGGCGCCGTGGCTTTCATCGAGAGCACGGCCGAAGGGGTGGGGGGCGACTTCCACGCTATGAGCATGAAGTCCCTCGAGTTGGTCAGGGCATCCGGTGAACTCAGTCAGCTCGACTGGAAGTTCCACTTCTTCGCCTGGTGGCAGGACCCCAAGTATCGCACCGACGTCCCCGCTTCCGGTGTGGTGATGAGCAAGGCGCAAGCGGAATACTTCGCCGCGGTGGAGAAGGCGATGAGCTGCACCATCAGCGACGAGCAGCGGCAATGGTACGTGCTGAAAGAGTCCACCTTGGGCGCCGAGATGAAGCAGGAGTTCCCCAGCACGCCGCTGGAGGCCTTCCTGACCTCTGGGCGCCGGGTGTTCGACCCCATCCATACCATGGATGCCGAGGGCGATTGCATGGCCCCGCTCATCGTCTACGACATCGACCCGGTGACCGGCAAGCGGGAGAAGGCTCGTAAGCCTGAGAAGCTGGACGAGCGTGGCCAGCGCTCCCTCGAGAACATGCTGCTGGTCTGGGAGCTGCCAGACCCCGACGAGGATTACGCCATCGGCGCCGACGTGGCGGAAGGGCTGGAGCACGGCGACCGCTCAAGCCTCGACGTGACAGCCAAGAGTGACGGCCGGCAGGTGGCACACTGGTTCGGGCATCTGGATCCCGGGCTGTTTGCTCAACTGCTTGCCCACGTTGGCCGCTTCTATGGCACCGCAGAGCATGGCCCGGCCTACATCGGCCCGGAGCGCAACAACCACGGCCACGCTGTGCTGCTCAAGCTCCGTGAAATCTACCCGACCCGACGCATCTACACCCAGGAGCACATCGACCGGGACCGCGACGACGAGACCCCGCGCCTCGGCTGGCTCACCACTCGGCAGTCCAAGCCGATCCTGGTTGATGGCCTCAAGGCCCTGCTGCGTGCCGGGCAGTCCGGGATCCGCTGGATCGGTACCATTTCCGAAGCCACCACCTACGTCTACGACAAGAGCGGCAGCATGAACGCCCAGGACGGCTGCTACGACGACCAGCTCATGAGCTACATGATTGCCCAAGAGATGCGTGCCCGGATGCCGGCCCGCATCGTCAAACCTGAATCCTTCCGCAAACCCAAGCACTGGATGGCCAACTGATGATCAACGCCCAACCCAAGGCCCCTGAAAAAGGCGGCCTCGATACCCCGCGCCTGCTCAAACTGATGAGCGATATCAACGGCCAGCCGGACTGGCGAAGCCTTGCCAATCGAGCTTGCGCTTACTACGACAACGACCAACTGCCACCTGCGGTAAAAAAGGCACTCGATGAACGCGGGCAGCCCATCACGATCCACAACCTCATCGCCCCGACTATCGACGGCGTGCTGGGGATGGAGGCCAAGAGCCGCACCGATCTGATGGTGATCGCCGATGACCACGACGACGAGCTGGAGCAGCTGGCGGAGGCCGTCAACGCTGAATATGCCGATATGTGCCGCCTGGGTGGACTGGACCGCGCCCGAGGCGAGGCGTATGGCGGCCAGATAAAGACCGGTGTGGGCTGGGTTGAGGTATGCCGCCGCGATGACCCGTTCGGCCCGCGCTACAAGTTCAGCAACGTCCACCGAGACGAGGTGTACTGGGATTGGCATAGCCGGGAGCCAGACCTGAGCGACTGCCGCTGGGTGATGCGCCGCCGCTGGGTCGATCTGGATGAGGCCAAGACCATGTTCCCGAGCAAGGCCAAGGCGCTGGAGTGGGGCGTGAACGACTGGGAGGGCATCGTGAGCCTGACCGCCATCGAGGGGCTGGATCCCAACCTAGTCAGTGCCTATGACGAGTGGAGTCAGTTCAGCGGCAAGGAGATAGAGTGGTGCAGCCGGGAGCGGGACCGGGTGCTGCTGCAAGTGGTCTACTACCGCACCTACACCATGCGTCAGGTGCTGAAGCTCGACTCAGGCCGGGCGTTGGAATACGACAAGACCAATCAACTGCATCTCGCTGCTGTGGCCATGGGGCGCGCCAAGCTGGAACGCTGCCCGGTGGCCGTGATCCGGGAATCCTGGTTCGTCGGCCCTCATCATCTGGTTGATCGACCCTGCTCTGCTCCCCACAACATGTACCCGCTGGTGCCGTTCTGGGGGTATCGCAAAGACCGCACCGGCGAACCCTATGGGCTGATTGCTCGAGCCATGCCGGCGCAGGACGAGGTGAACCTGCGGCGCATCAAGCTGACGTTCCTGCTGCAGGCCAAGCGCGTGATCATGGACAAGGACGCCACGAACATGAGCCGGGACCAGGTGCTTGAGCAGGTGGAGCGCCCGGATGGCTACATCGAGCTCAACCCGGATCGCGCCAACAAGACCAGCGTGAGCGATGCCTTCAAGGTGGAGCAGGACTTCAACGTGGCGGCCCAGCAGTTTCAGGTGATGCAGGACTCGGTGAAGCTGATCCAGGACACCATGGGGGTGTATGCCGCCTTCCTGGGGCAGGGCTCCACCGGGCAGTCCGGCGTGGCTATCAGCAACCTGGTGGAGCAGGGGGCGACCACGCTTTCCGAGATCAACGACAACTACCGGATGGGCTGCCAGCAAGTGGGGCAGTTGGCGCTGGCGTACCTGCTGGAAGACATGGCCAGCAAGCGCAACTACAAGGTGACAGTGAACCGGGATGACCCGCGCCGCCGCAAGGCTGTGGTGATTAACGTGGAGCAGGAGGATGGCAAACTCACCAATGATGTGACCCGGCTGCGGGCACATATCGCACTGGCGCCGATCCAGCAGACTGCCGCCTACAAGCAACAACTGGCCGAGCGGATGACCCAGGCTATGTCCCAACTTCCGCCAGAGGCTGCAGGTGCCTGCTTTGACCTGCTGGTCGAGCTGATGGATGTACCGCGCAAGGCAGAGTTCGTGGAGCGGATCCGCAATGCCCTGAACATCCCGAAAGACCCGGACGAGATGAGCGATGAGGAGCGCGCCGCTGCCGAGCAACAGGCTCAGCAGGCCCAGATGCAGCAGGAGCTGGCCATGCGCGAGATGCAGGCCAAGTTGGCAGAACTGGAAGGCAAAGCCGCCAAGTGGCAGGCAGAGGCTCAGCGCATCGCCAAGCTGACCGACTCCATCCGGTTTGAGGATGCTCTCAAGCAGGCCCAGACTGGCAAGACACTTCAGGAGATGGAGCGCCTTGCTGCCGAGCAGCAGAGCATCCAGGGGGAGCAGGCCGTGCTGCAGGCGCAGTTGCTGGAGAGCATCCAGCAGCAGATCGACGCCATCGCGCTCTGATAGTTGCTTTCCTGACCTGCCAGCGTTACGATTTCCCCAACATGGCCCAGTCTCTCGAGATTGGGCCTTTTTCATTTCCAGACCCGGCCATTGTGCCGGGTTTTTTATTTGGAGCTGGACATGACCGACAAGGTTGAGTTGAAAGGTGTACTTGAAGCAGCCCTCAGTGAAGATGGTGGCATTATCCTCATCCGTAACGCGATGGCCGAGTTCCAGTCGCACAAGAAGGTTCATGCGGCAGTAATCTCCGAGATTCATCCGTGTGATGATCATGGCAGCTTCATGATCGACATCTCCAGCCCCCTCAATGCCGATATCACCATTCCCTACATGGTTACCCCTGACATGGTTGCCCGCTTTACCCCCAGCATTGGTGACTACATCGTGCTCTATGAGAACGACTATGTGTCATTCAGCCCGAAAGATGTGTTTGAGGGTGGATACCTCATGATCGAAGAACCGGCCGTGTGCGCCAGTGAAGAAGATGCTGAGATGGAGCGCGAGATCCAGACTCTCGGACTGACCGCGCCGCGCGTCACCCCTGACCAGATTGACGCTCTGATGAGTGGTGTTCGCTATGAGGTGCAGGTTGTGCCTGGCACCACAACCACGCTGGCTACCGCCATTGCTGCCAACGGCTTCACCCTGGCCATCGGCATGACCGCCTGTGCGGACCCGGCCAACTTCAACGCCGAGTTTGGCGCCAAGTACGCCATCAAGGATGCCGAAGCCAAGGCCCGCCAAGAGCTGTGGAAGCTGGAAGGCTGGCGGCTCAAGTGCCATTTAGCGAATCTTTAGCGATAGACGGCAACCCTTGCCCGCGTTGTGCGGGCTTTTTTATGCCCAGCCCCAGCCGGGGAGCGCTTTTACCGAGAGCCTTCCCCCGCTTGGGCAGCGATACCACCCACTGAAAACCCACGAGGACAACCATGGATAAGAACATCGACAACCTGACCGGCACTGAGAGCCTGGACGAACTGGAAGCCATGCTGGAAGCGATCGAGCGTGAGCCCGATGGCGAGCTGGATGATGGCACTGGCACCGAGCAAACGGACGTACAACCCGCGCCGTCGGCGGGCGAGGTGGCAGCCGGTAACGAACATGGCAGTACCGAGCAGGGCGGTGAAGGGGTCGCGGAGCCTGAGAAGGTGATCCTGGCCAAGAGCGGTCAACACACCATCCCGTATGAAGTGCTGGAGCAGGCACGCAATGAAGCCAAGCAACTGCGTGAGCAGCTCGCTCAGTCGCAGCAGGCCCAAGCCGAACGGGACAAGCTGGCCGCCGTGTTAGAGCAGAACGGCATTGAGCTGGACACCAGCGATCCCGATAGCATCGATGTCGCTGCTATTGAGGAACTGGCCCAGGACTACCCCGACCTTGGCAAGCCGCTGGCGGCCATCGCCCGCAAGTTGCAGAAGTTGGAGCAGCCCGCCCAACCCGCTATCAACCAGGTACAGGCCGCACTGCAGGCGGTACCTGATCTGGTGAGCTGGCGGGAAAAGGACCAGGACCGTTTCGACTTCGCCATCATCGTCGATGAAAAGCTCCAGGCTGATCCCGCGTGGCAAGGCAAGTCGCTGGATGAGCGATTCGCAGAGGCGGCGCGCCGCACCAAGCTGGCCTTTGGTGATGAGGTTATTCCTCCCACCAAGGCACCCGGCAAGGAGGCGGATAAGCCTGCCGATTTCATCCCGTCCAGCCCTTCGGCACTCGGCCAGACCCATCATGCCGCCCCCACTGGAGTGGAGCGCTATGGCGCCATGTCTCAGGCCGAGCTTATCGGCGAGATGGGCGCCATGACGGACGCCCAGATGGAGGCGCTGCTGGAGCAGGCCGGGTACTAACCCACCACCCATTTCAATAAGCCAACCCCGACCACTGTGTCGGGGTTTTTGTTTTCATGTAGGAGAGGACCATGACCCAAGTCACCTCGGCGCAAGCCAACAAGATTTTGCAGGCCGCACTGTTCACGGCGGCCAACCGTTCTCATTCGCTGGTGAACATGCTGACCGAAGAGGCCCCCAAGGGCGCCAAAGTCAATGGCGGCAAACAGACCAGCGCCGGCGCCCCCGTGGTGCGCATCACCGACCTTGGCAAAGGCGCCGGGGATGAAGTGGACATGCAGCTGTTCCACCAACTGTCTGGCCGCCCGACCATGGGTGACAAGAAGCTGGCAGGGCGCCTCGAGAGCATGTCCTTCGCGGACTTCTCGCTCAAGATCAACCAGACCCGCCATGGCGTGGACGCGGGCGGCAAGATGAGCCAGAAGCGCACCAAGCACGACCTGATCAAGACGGCTCGCGTGCTGCTGGGTGATGGCTACTACGGTCGCCTGGTTGACCAGCGTGGCTTTGCTCAGCTGGCTGGTGCCCGTGGCGATTACTCGGCCACCGATATCATCCTGCCGTTGGCGGATGATCCCGAGTTTGCCGACATCATGATCAACTCGCTGACGGCGCCGACCTACGAACGCCACTTCTTCGGTGGTGATGCGACCAGCTTCGAAGGCATCGACGCGGCTGACCGCTTCAATCTGGGTTGCGTGGACAACATGTCGCTGTTCCTGTCCGAGATGGCCAACCCCATCCAGCCGATCCGCATGGTCTCCGACCCGTCCGGTGGCGAGCCGCTCTACGTGCTCTATGTCACCCCGCGCCAGTGGCACGACTTCTACACCTCAACCTCCGGCAAGGACTGGCAGGCGATGCTGTCGGCCTCAATTGAGCGCAGCAAGGGTTGGAACCACCCCATCTTCCGTGGGGAAGGCGCCATGTGGCGCGGCATCCTGGTCAAGCCCTACAAGGGCATGCCGATCCGCTTCAACCAAGGCAGCACCGTCAAGGTGTGCGCCGCCAACTCCGCGACCGGCGTGGAAGTGGACAAGGTAGCAGGCACCACCATCGACCGCGCCGTGCTGCTGGGTGGTCAGGCGCTTGCCAATGCCTTTGGCTCTGGCGAGAAGGGCGGCTCTTTCGGCATGCACGAAGAGAAGACCGACCACGACAACAGCACCGAGATCTCCATCAGCTGGGTGTCCGGTCTGCAGAAGATCCGCTTCAAGCAGCGCAACGGCAACATTCAGGACCATGGCTGCATGGTGTTGGATACCGCCGTCAGCGCCGTCGGCCGCTAAGCCGCTGACCCATGGGGCTTCACGGCCCCATCACATCACTATCTGACCAGACAAGGAGCCATATCATGGCCAAGACTACCCTGCTCGCCCGAGCGTACCGCTGGTTTGTCGGCGCGTTCGGCAACCTCTCTATCTCCCCGACCCTGGTAGCCAAGCTGGCTGCCGTACCCGCTGGCGATGTTGTCGCATACGGTGACAAGGTGGAGCCCAACCTGAAAGTGGTGGGTGTGACGATGTTCAGCACTGCGCTGGGCGCGAGTACCACCATCACCGCCAAGATCGGCACGACCACCATCATCAACGCCGAGAGTACGGTGGGGGCGGTGGCAAAGTATTACCCGGTCGATGACTTGCTGACCGAGCCTGACCAGGAGCTCACCCTCACGGTTGGCGGCGGCGCTGCGACGGGCACGGTCAAGCTCAAACTGCATTACGAGGTAGTCGGCAACCTGTAAGGCTGCCGATCACTGTCCGCCCGGCCCTGTGCCGGGCTTTTTCGTTTCTAAATAGGAGTCATCGCCATGAGCGACAAGATTGCCGTGGTTTACATCGGCGACAAGCCGAGCAAGAAAGACACGGTCACCGGCAGCCGCCTGGTCTTCCCGCGCCATACCGCAGTGGATGTGGAGAGTCACATCGCCATGCAACTGCTGGAGTTCCCGAGCGTCTGGATCCGCCATGAGGCACTGGCTGGCGAGCTGGAGCGGCAGGAGACTGTTGCCGAGATGGAAGCCCTGGAGCTTCAGCGCCTCGCCGCCGAGCAGGCCCGCCTGGCGGAAGAGCAGAGCATGGTGGTCGGTGAGCGCGATCTGGCCAAGATGACCTCTGCCCAACTGGCCACCCTGGTGGAAGGGGAAGATCTGGATATCGAGCCACAGGGCCCGCAAGAAAAGGTGCCCGATTACCGGGTGCGCGTGCGTGATGCCCTGAAGGCCAAGCTGGCAGAGCAGGGGGAATAGCATGCAGATGGTGTCGCGTGAGCAGTTCCTGCCCACTGTCAGGCTGCACATCACCGGCCCGCTCGAAGTCATGCTGAGTGAGGCCGTCATAGAGGCGGCCATCACGTTCTGCCGGGAGTCGGCCTTGCTGACCCTTGACCGACTGCTGCCCAGCGCGTCAGCCGGCAGCCTGGTGGAGGTCTGCAACATCAGCGGGATGACATCGTGCAATGTGCTGCACCTGACCGGTGAAGGGGGCGCGCCATTTGTCAGTGGGCGTGACTACTTCGCCATGTCGGCCAATGAGCTGAGCATCCTGACAGATCTCTGCAATGCGCGGATCTGGTATGTGGCTGCCCCGGTCAAAGGTGCCACCGATCTCCCAGCCCAGCTCTACCACGATCACGCTGATTCCATTGCCCATGGCGTCGCTGCCTTGCTCTATGCCCAGCCAGACCGCCCCTGGTCTGACCCTAAGCGTGCAGGGTACCACCGGGCTGAGTTCGTCGAAGGTTGGCGCCGCGCCGGCCGGTTCCGCAAAGAGCACAGCGCCCCGACCCAAGTTGAATTTCACAACCCGCCCCGCAAACACTCTTTTTTCTAAAGGACTCCACACATGGCAACCGTTACCGTTGACTCGATCTTGAAGCGGGTAAATACCCTGCTCAACGATCGCACCTGGGTTCGCTGGCCCAAGCAGGAGCTGCTGGACTACTACAACGATGCCGCTAAGGCGATCGTGTTGATGCGTCCTGACGCCCACACCAAGAACGTTCAGTTCAACTGCGCCTCTGGTACCAAGCAGACTCTGCCAGCAGATGCTTTGCGGCTGATCGAGGTGCTGCGCAACGCCGACGGCAAAGTGATCCGCTTCGTGCCGCGGCGCGCCCTCGATGACAGTTACCCTGACTGGCATGCAGGCAAGGATGGCACCAGTGTGGCCGCCTACACCTATGACGATCGGGACCCCAAGAACTTCTATCTCTACCCGGGCCCCGCCGCCGCAGTGAAGGTGGATGTGATCTACTCCGTAGCGCCGCAATCCAAGGTGCTGACGGACGTGGAAAACGTGGGCACGCCGGCGCTGGCCGATCTGGATGACATCTACATCAACCCGCTTATCGACTTCATCATGTACCGGGCCTTCTCGAAGGACTCCGAATACAGCGCCAATTCCAATCGGGCTGTTGGCCACTACAACGCCTACCTGCAGCAGCTGGGTGAAAAGACCCAGGTTGACGCCAACCTGGAGCAGCGCAAGACCGAAGGCTTCTCCCGCGTGACCGGGCAATAAGGGGGCGTCATGGCTGGAGTGTGGAAGCGTGACGGTACGGTGGCTGTCACCAATGGCAACAAGAAGGTGACCGGTACCGGGACCACCTTCGCAGACACCAAGAACGGGGTGGCCAAGGGCCACCTTTTTTGCATCACCAGTGGTACCTCGGTGGATTTCTACGAGGTGGACTACGTGGTGTCCAACACGGAGCTGTATCTGGTGCAGGCCTACCGTGGTGTTACTGCCACGGGCAAAGCCTACGAGATCATCACGACTTTCTCGGATTCCGTTCCGGAGTTCGCCCGCCGACTGACCGCCACGCTGAGTGCCTATCAGCAGCAGAGCGATGCTTTTCAGGCGCTGCTGACGAGCACTGCCACCACTGTTGAGGTGACTGCACCGGATGGAACCAAGCAAACACTGATCCCGTGGAAGCGTGTGACCAGTGAAGGGGAGGGCCAGGCTGCCCGAGCCAAGACGGAGGCAGACAAGGCCGCCGCGAGCGCTGCTCTGGCTGGCGATATTGTCGCAGCGTCGGCCCTGCCGCTGCCGGATGTGTGGGCGCCGCTGACCGACTCGTTGCGGCTGTTTACCGGCTATGGGCGTGATGTGGTTGTGGGGTCGGATGTGGTGGCCAGGATGGTGAATTTCAGCCGCAGCACCACAGCGACCTACATTGGCAAGGATGGTCAGCTTAAAACCG
Organism: Aeromonas sp. Y318-3; assembly: GCF_027706185.1. NCBI lineage: Bacteria > Pseudomonadati > Pseudomonadota > Gammaproteobacteria > Aeromonadales > Aeromonadaceae > Aeromonas > Aeromonas sp. Y318-3. The sequence continues at coordinate 222,633 of NZ_JAPDCN010000006.1, read as the reverse complement.
CTGCCGCGAATGAGCCGCGCTTTGAGAAAGAGGGGCTGTTGCTGGAGGGGCAGAGCCAGAATCTTGTTGTCTATTCAGAGGGAGCAACGTTTTTCACTGCAAACGCCAGCTTCCAGACGCTGACAAATAACGTGTCTGGCGTGCTGCCGATGACGGGTCAGCGCATCTCGTTTGCGACCAATAATGGCGAGACCAATGCCAACCTAATTCAGACATCTCTCACACTCACCGGCGGCCAGACGTATACCTACTCGACCCACCTTAAGGTGGAGGCGGGAGATACCTCTGCGCCGGAAAACTGCATCGGTATCTATGCGGCAAACGGTGTGAATATTGGCGATCGCGCTGTGATACGTAAAACGGGAGACGGCATCTATCGGGTGTCTGTTCCGTTCACTGTCAGCGGTACTGGCAGCCAGACGGTGTTTATCCGATTTAACCGGATAGGGTTGCCATCTGCCGTGTGGACTGCTGTCGTTGGTGGTGTGCAGGTAGAGAACCTGCCATTCGCCAGCTCTTACATCCCGACCAATGGCGCAGCGGTCACTCGCGCCGCCGATCAGGCTTGGCTACCTGCCGCCGGAAACCGGTTTATTAGTGGGATGTATGCCGTCGCTTGTGAGTTTGATCTGCTTGGTCGCGTTCCTGGCGTAGGTTTCACGCGACTTGTTGACTTTGACAATTCGGGTGGCGCAGACCGTCAGCACCTCTCGCTGAGTGACGGCGGTCAGTTGCAGTGCGTGCTGGGCACTGGCTTCGTTGCTGGTGTCGCCGGGAAATTGGCGGGCCGAGCAGCCATGCGGATGAACAACTTTACCTTAAACGTAATGCTGGATGGTGTAGCAGGCTCGCCGGTTACGGTGTCGAGCTTCGGATCGTCAGCCAATAATCGGATCGTGCTGATGAACACAAACATTTTCAACATCGCGACATATGGCCATATCCGAAACCTTAGGATGTGGAGCAAGCACCCTATCAGCAACGAACAACTGAGGACAGCGGTATGACCCAATTCATAGACCTCAACCTCAAGGCGGCCGATAAGGCAGCCATGACAAAGGCGCTGATCGCTGCTGGCTTTATCAAGGACAGCGAAACCGGCTCCCTATATCACCCCAACGCATCGCTGCAGCTGTTACCACCCGGCATGGTCACCCGACCCAATGGCGCGGTGCAGACCGTCGATGGCATCGAGCTGGAGGTGCGGGAGGCCGTCCCCGGTTATCACGCCAACGTGCGCACTACCGATGCCGCCTTGGCCGCCTCCCTGGCGCCGGTGACTGTCAACGTAGACACGCCCCAGTATGTCTGGGCATAGAAGGTATCGGGAAGTGAGCCTTGCCTCCTGACGCGCCCAGCGTTAGGATTTACCCATCATGGCCCCGCTCTCACGAGTGGGGCTTTTTCGTTTCTGCCTCTCTGAGATCCCCATGCCCGTACTCGATATCGTCACCATGCGAGGGACTATGCCGCGCGTGGAGCCACACCTTTTGTCTGATGAGGCCGCGGTGATTGCGCGTGACTGCCATTTTGACCATGGCGTTATCTCCCCGCTGGAAGATGACGCCAGCGCGGGCGTTGAGTTGCCTATCGTACCTACCACCCTTTTTCACTATGGCCAGCACTGGTTCGCCTGGAACAAGGTGGTGGAGGCCATCCGCTCCCCAATCGCTCAGGACCCGTATGGCCGGGTTTACTACACGGACGGCGAATACCCCAAGGTGACTCATGCCCAGATCGCCACTGGCGGCGGCAACAAGCCGACGGCGTGGTATCGGTTAGGCATTCCAGCCCCAGGTGTTCCGGTCGGGATTGGCGCCATCACTCCGCCTGTTGGTGGAGTGGATGATGATCTGACCGATGACGAAACCCGCTTCTACGTGGATACCTTCGTCACTGCGATGGGGGAGGAAGGCCCCCCAGGCCCGGCCAGTGGAAAGGTGAATATCGGGATCCCGGGATCATCTGTTGCTTTGATGCTCAGCCCGCCGAACGCCCAGAACAACAACATCACCAAGCGTCGGGTCTACCGGTCTGTTTCAGGTGGTGGCTTGGCGGATTACTTGCTGGTTGCCGAGCTGCCGATCGCCCAGGCGTCGTTTGTCGATACCCGGGAGGATGGGGAGCTGGGCGCCGTGCTGGAGACCTACGACTACACCATGCCGCCCGACGGTATGCGCGGTATGTGTCAAATGGCGAATGGCATGTGTGCGGGGTTTGCTGGTAACTCCCTCTACCTGTGCGAACCCTACCTTCCCTACGCCTGGCCGGAGAAGTACCGGCTGACCACCGAGCACGACATTGTGGCGATCGCCGCCATCGACACCACATTGGTGGTCGGAACCAAGGGATACCCTTATCTTGCCCAGGGCGTGAGCCCGGCATCCGTGACCACTCAGAAGCTGAGCCAACTGCCGCAGTCCTGTGTCAGCGGTCGCTCTATGGTCGCCATGGATGGGGTGGTGCTCTTTGCCTCCCCAGACGGGCTGGTAGGTATCGGCGCCAACGGTGGGCAAGTGGTGACAGAGCAGATCATCACCCGCAAGCAGTGGCGCGCTATGAAGCCTGAAACTATGCGGGCATGGCACCACGAGGGCAAATATGTGGGCATCACTGACACTCACGCATTCATCTTTGACCCGAAAAGTGGCGACTTGCGTGAGCTGACGAACCGGTGGGATGCCGCTGTCTCCGATATGGAGAGCGACTCCCTCTACGTTGCCAAGGGCCGAAGCTTGCAGATTTGGCGGGGCGGGTGCGCCAGCAATGGCCAATTCATCTGGCGGTCGAAGCTCTTCATGGTGCCAGAGGGAACGTCTTTCAATTGCTGCCGGGTGTTGGCTCAGGATGTTGGCTTGGTCGGGATCAAGTTGTTCGTTGACGGGGAGCAGGTGATGGAGCTGTCCCCTGGCAACCTGGTGCCCGGGGCGTTCAGGTTGCCCCCTGTGCGTGGCCGGTTCTGGCAGATAGAGGTCTTCGGTACCTCGGTGGTGAGCCGCATCACTATGGCGAGCAGCATGGCGGAGATGGTGATCTGATGGCCAAGAAACCCGCATATCGAGCAGGCCGAGACCAGGCGGCTACAGCAGAAAACGTAGAGCTGCTCACTGGGCAGCGTGGCGATCGCCTTGATAAGGCCGTCACGTTCAGGGAGCTGGCGGCGTTGGGGTTGTCTACGCTGCGCCCTGGTGCTGGCGGCGTTTATGTCCCCGGCAAGAACCCAGACCTTTTCCCTCCGGGCCAGATGGAGTTTCCTCACGCCCCGGTCAATGTGATCGCCAATGGCGCATTTCACACGGTCCTGGTGGAGTGGGATCCGCCGCAGTACCGGGGGCATGCTCACGCCGAGATATGGCGAGCTGAGAGCAACAACCAAGCTGATGCCACCTTGGTGGGAACGGCGTCGGCCAACCTCTTCTCTGACGCGATTGGTAAAGGAGCGAAGTTTTACTACTGGGTGTGCTTCGTCAACGGCAAGGATGACAGGGGGCCCTTCCAGGGCGTGCAGGGCGTTGAGGCTGAAACCAGCCGGGATGTGCAGGATATTCTCGACGAACTGCAGGGGAAGATAGAGGAGAGCCACCTGGCCCAGGCGCTGCTGGGGCCCATAGAGCAAGTCCCCCAACTGCAGCTGGATATTACGATCCTGAAGCCAAAGGTTGATGAGATCGAGGTCATTCGTCCCAAGGTCGCCGCCATCGAGGACAAGATCCCCAGTATTGAGCAGGAGCTGGCCGGGCTGGATGAGCGCCAGAAGGTAGCTCAAGAGCTGCTGGATGATGCCCAGCAGCAGTTGGGGATGTCGAGCATCGAAATCGGGCTGGTGCAGGATCGCCTGAATGCGAAGCTCGATAAGTACAAGGGGGATTTCGACTCGTTCCGCGATGCGGTGTTTGTCGTCGATCCTGAAAACGGCAGCATCACCATGGATGCCGTCAATGCGGTGCGCGAGGAGCTGCGCACCTCAATCACGGAAGTCCATCAGGGACTGGATGCTGTCGCCGGCCAGATCAGCAGCAAGGCAGACAATGTCACCGTTGACGGCCAAGGCTCGCGGATCACAGAGGCAGAGCAGCGCATCAACGGCTTGGACGCCAGCCTGAGCCAAACCGTCACTCGGGGGGAGTTCACAGGCGAACAGCAGCGGGTTACCCAGATCGGTCAGGAGCTTGATGCGACAAAAGGGGAGCTGACTCAGAAAGCGACCAAGCAGGAGGTGGATGCCCAGGGTGTGCGACTTGCCAATGCCGAAAGCAAACTGACGGTGCATGCCGATGAGCTGAGTTCCCAGGCGCAGCGCCTTGATGGGCTGACGGCCCAGATCGCCCAGGGCGATGAGACTCTTCAGGCCAGCATCACTGAGCTGGCACGGGTCTCGGCGGAAAGCGATCAGGTGACAGCACAGCGGGTCAGTGGACTCGAAGTGAGGGCGGAGACATCAGAGGCCAAGATCCAGGCGCTCGAGGAAATCATCGAAGATGACGGCGGCATCACTGCTGGCCGCTTCGACGCGATCACTGCGGAGCTGGAGCTGCAGCGTGGACAGGATGATGACAACGCATCTGCCGCTATCGATGGTGCCCTGGCCGTGGATGAGCGCGACCGGGAGACCAGGAAGGCATTCGGGACCATCCGTACAGAGCAGAGAGTGATCCTGACGGAGCAGCAGGCGCAGGCTCAGCGCACAACAGACATGGAAGTGAAGTTTGAGGCGAAGGATGCCGCTACTCAAGCCAGGATCTCGTCGGTTGAGAAGGTAACCTCTGACGCAGACTCTGCACTGGCGCAGCGCATTGATAATGTCACAACGGAGTTCAGGGCGGCTGATGCTCAGGCCAATGCCGATATCCGGTCGCTGGCACAGTCGAGTGCCACCGCGGACGAGGCCCTGTCCTTGCGCCAGGACCAGTTGGCTGCGAGGTTCTCGAGCGCCACGGCAGAGCTTGCTGCAAACATCACTCAGGAGGAGTCGTCCAGGGTCACCGCCGATGAGGCCATTTCGAGGCGAGTTGCCGAAGTGGAGACGCAGTTCAGCAGCGACCTCGAGGATACGAATGCGAGGGTTGCGGCCGAGGAGCTGGCTCGGGCAACAAAAGATGAGGCGCTTGCCCAGCAGATTAGCACTGTAGATGCTGCGTTCAAGGCCGCCGATGCGGCGCTGTCTACCTCCCTCTCCGAGTCGAGCAAGGCCCTGGCAGATGCAGACCGAGCGCTTGGTGAACGGATCAGCACCCTTGATGTGACGGTCGGAGAGAACTCGGCCAGCATCACCGAGCTCCGGCAGGCCGTGGTGAGCAATGAGGCGTCGCTCAGCCAACGCCAGGACAAGATGGAGTCGGAGATCGTTGTCGGTGCCGTCAGCCAGGTTGAAGGTGCCTTGGCCGGGGATGAACGTGACCGAGAGAACCGAAAGGCTCGCGGCGTTATTCTCCAACAGCAGAGCACGCTGGCGAATCAACAGGAGGCGCAAGCCAGGACTGTTGAGCAACTGACCGCTGAGTTTGATGCTGAGAATGGGGAGATCAGGGCGCAGATCACCAATGAGCAGTTGGTTAGGGCGACGGCTGATGAGGCGCTGTCACAGCGGATCAGTGTTGTTGATAGCGAGTTCAAAGCGGCGGACGCCGCGACGAATGCTGCTGTTGCAGCTGAAGTGCGGGCGCGGAGCGATGCTGATAGCGCGCTGGCTGAACAGTTGTCCACCTTGGATGCAGAGTTCAAGGGGGCGGAGCAGGCCCTGGCGGCCAGCATCGATGAAGTGTCCCGTGTTAGTGCTGAAGCAAACCAGTCTCTTTCTGAGCAATTGAGTCAGGTGAAGGCCACAGCAGAATCGGCGGGCACCGCTGCGGCAGGAGCCCAGAGTAGTGCAAACCAGGCAAAAGAGGATGCAGCGGCTGCTGCGGGGATAGCCAATGGAAAGGGCAAGGTGCTCATTCAGTCAGCAGCTCCAGCAGTAGCAGATCGGCTTGCTCAGAATCTCTGGATTGATACGACCAGCGGCACCAACACTCCGAAGCGGTGGAGTGGGTCAGCCTGGGTTGCAGTAACAGACAAGGTCGCGATCGATGCAGCTCAAGCCGCGGCCGCAGCTCAGGCAAGCGCTGATCAAGTCGCACAGGGTGTTGCGAGAAATGCTGCTGCCATCAATGACGAAGTGAAGGCGCGGGCTGATGCAGATTCGGCCATGGCACAGCAGATCCAGCAGGTAACGGCAAACTATCAGCAGGGAGATCAGCAACTCCAAGGCCAGATCACGGCAGAGTCAGTCGCCCGTGCCGATGCGATGCAAGCCCTCGGCAGCCAGATTGATACGGTATCTGCTGTTGCAGGTAGTAAGAATAAAACGTTCTTCCAAGCCACTGCTCCAGGCTCAGCGATGGGCACCGGTGATCTGTGGTTTGACACAGCCAACAACAACAGGCCGTACCGTTACAGCGGTACTGCTTGGGTCGCCACTGACGACCCACGGATCGCATCCAACGCGGCAGCCGTCCAGCTACAGAGCCAGGCGATTGCCAACTTGCAAAATGGAGCCCAGGCAATGTGGACGGCGAAAGCCAGCGCGGGCCAGATCACCGCCGGGATCGGCCTGGTTGCCAAGTCGGACGGCACCAGCCAGGTGGCTATCTCTGCCTCTCAGGTGTTCGTATTCAACCCGAATAGTTCAACGCCCATGGCGCCGCTGTTTGCCATCGACAATGGCCAGGCGGTCATTGCCGAGGCCATTATCCGCAAAGCCACCATCCAGATCCTGACTTCCGAGAAAATCACGGCGGACTACATCAAAGCAGGGGTCAGCATGTCGGCGCCTGCGATCTCGGGCGGTTCCATCGATATGGGCAATGCCTTCCTGTCTGGCGGGGCAGCAGGGTTCGGTAAAGGCGGGCCATATGGTGGTTGGTCATGGACGTGGCATACGATCATCTATGCCGATGGCTCGCTCTACACAAATCGTCTCTATGCCGAGGGCGGCTATGTTCGCAATATGACCATAGGCAACTGCACGATTGAGCAGGATTGTGAAGTGAAGGGGACTGTCTATGCACAGAAAATTGTGGGTGACATTGTCAGGACGTATGCCTTGAATCCAGCCTCCCCAGTACAGTTACCTGCGATGCCATTTGCCAGAAAATGTACTTTTATGCTGACCGTTTCAAGCGGGTCATCAACTACAACTGCGCGAGTTTACATCAATGGCGTAGAAAGGGGTTCCTTGACCGCGAGAGATTACGGTATCGGCCAGGGATCGACAATGAACAAGAATTTTGAGTTCTTGCTGGCAGCCAACCAAGCGTACACGATCAGCTATGACCGAGATAATAAAGATTATGCCTATGCTTCGAGCTCCTGTTTATCGATCGTGTGTTTGGCATGATGAGCATGGTTCGAAACCCTATCACCCGTATTTCAACGGATACAGGTAACCCTGGCCTATCTGTCGAACTGCAAGACGCCATCCGAAACCGGATGGCGTTTTTGTTTGTGCGTGGTGATGACGGGTTTGTGCTCAAGCCACAGGCAGAAGATGGCGTGATCGGTGTCCTGGTCTGGGTGGGGTGGGGGCATGGCGGGGCACCTGAGCGGCACCTGCCGGAAGTGAAACGCCTGGCACGCCTGATTGGGGCACGCTGGCTGCGCTTCCACTCGGCGCGTAAGGGGTGGCTCAAGGTTGCGCCAAGAATGGGATGGGTCCGTCAGCCGGATGATGCTGATGGGCTCTATGTGTTTCAGATCAACCTATGAGGTGTAGGTGATGGGGAAGGGTGGCTCGAACGAAATTCAGGAGACCGAGGCTCAGAAGGCTGCAGCCGGTGTGGCCATGGAGCAGTGGGGTCTCTATAAGAACGACCTGCAGCAGTATGAGGACTATTTCATCGAGAAGGTGGATGACCTCAACAGCGAGGGGGAGTTCTACAAACTGGCGGGCACCGCAGCGCTTGGCACCGCGAAAACTTTTGGCGAGGCCCGAGCTGGCTTGGCTGATTCCATGGCTGCCAGCGGGGCAGACCCGACCAGTGGCCGGTACCAGGAGGCAATGGAAGGCCTGGCAACTGACCAGGCATTGAGCCAGACGGACACCGCCAACCGGGCCCAATCCAGCCAGCAGGACAAGTATGTTGCTGGGCTCAAGGACGTGGTGAGCATTGGCGCGGGGCAGAAGGCTGAATCGCTGGCTGGTATGGGGGATGTGGCCACAACCAGCTTGCGCAAGGCGACCAGTGATGCACAGAGCTCTTACCAAAGCCAGCAGGCGACGGCTGGTTTGGTGGGGACCCTGGCAGGAGCCGCCACCTCGTATGGGCTGGCCAGCCTGAAAGCACCGGCTGCAACGGAGATCAAGAAAATCAGCCCGACTGCATCCGTGCTGCAGGGCAAGGGTTACTAAGGGGGTTCCATGGGTTACGCCGCAGACACTTACGCCAAAATCACCCGAGAGCAGTACCAGGACTGGAAGACACGCTTCTACCCCAAGCAGCAGGAGTTGATGGAGTTGGCCACCAACGGTCAGCTTCTGCGGGAGCAACTTGGACGGGTGGATGAGAACAACGCCAACGCGCTCCGCTCAGCTCAGCAGGCTACGGCCAACCGCAATGCGCGGATGGGGCTGGGCACCAGCAGCAATGCCAACGATAACAGCCAGGGGCTGCGCATGGCACTGATGACGGCAGGCACCGAGAACGGCCTGCGTGAACAGGAGCAGACCCGGCAAATGGGGATCCTGACCGGCGCGGATGCGGGGCTGCGTGAGGCAATCAAAACCGGAGGGGGTGTGTGATGGGGTACGGCATTTTGGATATCGGCGGCCAGACACGCCAGCAAGGCCTGGCGGGGTTGCGCGATGCTGCCAACCGAGAGTCGGAGATGGAGGCTGCCAACAAGAGTCTCAAGACCGCTCGCAAGGGGCAAACCCTGAGCACAATCGGTACTGGCGCATCGATGGGCGCCGTGTTGGGCATGGCGGGTTCACTCGGTGGCCCTCTGGGCGCACTGGCAGGTGCTGGGGTTGGGTTTCTGGCAGACAGCTTGTTTTAAGGGGGCATGATGAGCGTATCGGGATTGGCGGAAGGTTTTCTGGCTGGCTTCAACACCATGGACCGCTACCAGCGGGGCCAGAAAGAAGATGAGCGGATGGAGAGGTCAATGGGCCTGCGTGATGCCATGTGGCAGAACGAGCAGGAGCGGCAGAAAAAGGATGACGCTCGGTATGAGGACGAAACCAAATATAACCGAGGTCGCCATAAGGTTGACGACGACAGATGGAACTTAGAATACGCAGGACGGCAAAAACAACTGGAGTTGGATAATAAGCGCGCCAACGCGATGCTGAGCCTTAACGTGGAGCAAAATAAAAGGGCCCAAGAGTCTCACGCACTGGCCGTGGCAAAGAACAATCGGGACCAGTGGTGGCTCGACAATGAGGTGCCGTTCAATATGGCGACAGCAGCGCTGGGGCGAGGAGAGCAAATTACACCAGAGCAAGATGCTTTGTTGAACCATGAATATGCCGCCGGGCGAAATCCATACCGCGTGTTTGGTGACCCGCAATGGCACCGGAGTTCTGACACTGTTTATCAAGGGATGAAAGCAATCATTAACAACCCGGACGCCAGGGTCTGGGATATGGGGAAAATGCGTGAGGCAATTAATACTCCCGAGATGACGCAAGCTCTGACCTATATGGTCAAGGGCAATCTCGAAAAAGGTATTGGGACCGTCACCCCCACAGGAGTAATTAAGTCATATGGAGAGGTGGAGGTTGTTCCAACAGGCCGCGGGACATTCTTCCTTCAGGCCCCTGTGACCTACATCAACCCAAAGACTGGTGAAGAAACTGTCAAAGATGCCCCTATAACCGAGGGCCGAACTGGTGACCCGAGCGACCCCGTCAAGGAGCTCACCCCCCAGAGGTTGATTCAATACTTCGGCAAGGCGCGCCAGGTCAGCCAGCAGATCCAGCAAAACCCAGAACAATGGGAGAACTTTCTTGTACAGACCGGTGTTAATCCACCGGCTGACTATAAAGGGCTGAAGGCTGCCCTGGCTGATCTCCACAAGCAAGAAGCCAAGGCGCTGGCCGATGGCGGGGATCCGGCCACGGTCAAAGCGGCATTTGATGAGGCCAGAGAAAGCTTGCCGTCTGTCTACGGGGTGAATACTGGCGGGACACCTGGTGCGGCACCCTCTGGTGTCAATCCTGAGCAGTGGAGCCAGAGCAACCCTGAACGCCAGCAGTTTATGAGGGAGGCTGAGCAGGGGGGGTGGCTTGGCAGCTATCTTGAAAGCCCGGAAAAAATGGACGGTGCCTTTGAGTTATGGCGCCAAGCTGTTGCGAAAGAGGAGGCAGCCAAGCAAGCGGCGGTGTCTGCTGAGAAGGTGCGCAATATGGAAGGGGGTAAAAATAAACCGCACAACTACCGCGCAGCAGAAGAGGCGGCCGTGAATACGGTTATTGCACCATTTACTAATGGACAGCCGACGCTCAACAAGGCACCAGATGGTGCGGCGGCCTATCAGGCGATGAGCCTGGCCCAGGCTCGCCGATAGTTGCCTTTCACCTACCCCAGCGTTAGCATCTCTCCATCGTCGGTCAGTCTGCATGCTGATCGCCCCATCTCAAAAGCCCCGAACGGTTCGCCGCTCGGGGCTTTTCTTTTGCATAAAGCCGAGGCCACTCGAATGGACAAGCACAGTCTCCGTGACGCATCCCTGCCACAACCGCTGCAATCTGACTCTCGAGGAAAGCAGTTCTGGGATGGCATCAACAGTCAGCTTTCATCACCGCCCGCAGCTGCGGCCCCAAAGCGAGACCTCGAAACAGAATGGAGTGATTATCCTAAGGCGGTGGGCGCTGGCGCACTGGATCTCGTGGGCGGCATTGGTGAGCTGGCACGGCAGGCAAGCAACTTCGGCAAAGAGAATGCCGGGAAGCAGGGGGGCGACTACCTGGAACAGGCTCGTGCCAATATGGCCAACAAACTGAGCCCGGTTCTGGATGTGGTCGCAGGTGCAGGTGATCTGGCCGCGTCTGGGGCGGAATCTCTGAATGATGGGATGAGTGCTGACGCCAAGGAGGCACTGGGACGCCGACTGGTCGATGAAACGCCAGAAGGCCGGTTGACCCTGGGGGATGGCGCAGGGGATATCGATGTCTGGGCGATGAAAATGGCGCAGGGCGTTGGCTCTTTGCTACCGACACTCGCCGCTGGCGGGGTGACTGGGGTGGCAGCCAAAGCCTCTATTGGCCGCGCTGTCACCGCATCCATGGTCAAGCGTGGCGCGACCCAGGAGATAGCCGAAGCGGTTGCCGCCAAGGCCGTGTCCAAAATTGCCACCGGCGCTGCCGTCACCACTGGTGCGACCGGGTCAGTCGGCAGTGCGGGGGTGAACACTCGTGACACCGTGCTGGGCATGAGCTTTGACGAGCTGGCGGCCAGCGACACCTTCCGCCAGTCCTTCACTCGCATCGACCAGGACCAGCAGACTGAGCACCTCTCCGATGAGGAGAAGCTGGCGCTGGCCCGGGAAGAGACGGCGAACCTAGCCAGCCGCGCCACCATGAGCGACGCCAAGACCTGGGGCGCCGCCGCCATGGGCTCCATGATGGGCGACGCCATGCTGTTCAAGATGCTGGCTGGCAAGGCGGCCACCGGTGGAGTGCTGAAAGGTGCTGCCAAGGGGGCGGCAGGTGAGGGTATCAGCGAAACCCTGGAGGAGGGGGTGCAGCAATACGCCGTCAACGAATCCCTCAACGAGGTGGCCGCCGCTGATATCGACCCGATGAAGGGGGTCATGTCGAGCGCGATCGAGGGCGGCTTGATAGGGATGGGGACAGGTGGTGCGGTAGGTGCTGTCGGTGGGGCGCGAGGCGGTAAGCATGCCAGCCAGGAAGATGGCGTTGGGACCGATCCGGTTGCAGAGCCTTCCGCGCCGGTGACGGAGGAAGCTGCTGGTCCGGCAGTGGACCCGAACTTTGCATCTGCTCCACTGGAAGACGGCGAGCAGGCGCTCTCCGCCTCGCAGGCCGAGGGGGAGCTGAATCCGCTCGGCCCCAGCGCCAGCCAGTTCCCCGGTGTGTTTGAACGTGATCAGCGCGGTATCTTGCGCGTGAAGGGTGATGTTGATGTGCTGGCGTCATGGGCCGAGCAGGCCGATATGCCCTACATCACCGATGGTGATGGCATTGCAATCCCCGCCAAATATGCCAAGCAGGCAGAAAAGGCGATCAAAGGTTTCCGGCCGGTTGCAGCCGAGCCAGTTGCAGAAGATCTTCAACCGCTGGAGGTGCCAGCATTCCAACAGCTTGACCCCATCGAGTTGACGCCAGCCTATCAGCGTCAAGGAGATACGGTTGACCGTGCCACAGAACCACAAGCAGTGACAGGAGCCCTGGATCTAGGCAGTGAGATAGGAGGAATGTTTGCCGGTGAGCATAACCCGCTTGGGTCAGACAAGTTTGACCCGGTGCGTGAAGTTCCTGCTTTTCAACGTCAAGGCTTTGTTCGTGGCGCTCATGATTTCAAAGGCACCCCTATTGTGCCACTGGAGGGGGAACTTCTGACGCCTGGCTCGGAGCTGATGCCACTGAGCAGTAGTATGGAGGTGGGAGCGCCTCGCACCACTCCAACTGATAGCGGCCCGGGTGCCGGTGAGGTGTGGGGTGGTGGTGCCGCTTTGCCTGACCTGCGCCAACCACCTCCCCCCCAGCAGATTGAACAGTCAGCCACGATCTTTTCCGGAGGTGAGCCCGGCGCAGACACCCGTAATAGCGCCTACACTCCGCCGCGCCTGTCCCGCGATCAGGTTGACAGCACCCTGGGGGAGGAGTCCACCCGGGATCCGCGTTCCCCAGTCAGGCAGTCCATCGCCAAGGCTGGCAGCGCCACAGATAGCGTGTTTGGCCCCCTGCAATCTCTGCGCATTACCCGCAAAGGCAAGCCGTTCGCCAGCGAGAAAGAGGCCACCATGGCCAGCCGCAAGGGCCAGGAGATGCCGGTGCCGCTCAATGGAGGTGGCTTTGGGGTAGCGGCTATCGGTGAGGTGCAACAGGCCCAAGCGCAGCAGGGCGCAGTCAAGCAACCGTCAAGCAATTCGGCCCAGCAGGATCGCCAAGACGGAAAGACTGAGATCGCGCAAAATGGCATGGTGATCGTTCATGGTTCCGGCAATCCAGGCATGAGCGAGCAGGATATTCAGATTGTCCGCGCAAGTGGTCAGAAGCAGGGCAAAAAGGGCCGTGTCTATGGTGGCTTCTATGGCACCAGCGAGCAGGACGCGCACCAAGCGCAAGCCTACGCCGATATGATGGGCGGCACGCCCACCCTGTACAATGTCAAGATTAAGCCTGGCACCAAGGTGTTGCACAAGCAGGGGGATATTACCCGCCTTTCTGAAAGCTACATCAACGAGTTGGTGAGTCAGGGATATGGTGTGGTCACCGGCACCGACCCGCGCGGCCAGACAGAGCATGTAGTTATCGACAAAAGCGCCGTAGCAAGCATGGCCCCGCGCGGCGCGCAAGCAACCCCGTCCCAAGTCAACGACACGAATGTCGCTGACATGCGTCAACCATCTGATCAGCCAGCTGCAAGCGTAAGCGCTGAAACAGTTCCGGCGCCGTCTGCCACCGCGGGCGAGGCCAGCCAACTAGCACCAGCCATCGATACCGGATACCGAGAGGTTATCCCCGTCAAGCAACCCAAGACAGAGGTGAGCAATGAGCCAGTTACCCCAGTACCTGCAATCAGCAGTGAGCGATCAGGTGATCAGCCTGGCGCAGGCGATCCGGTTGCAACAGGCGCTGGACCAGCCGTTGCCGGACTCACCGACCGAGCTGGATCCGGAGATCGGGCAGATCTCGCTGCGCCTGCACCTGTACCTGACGGACAGCAGCAAGATGACCCAACACTGACAGCCCCGGCCACAGATGCCGGGGCTGCTGTTTCTGGCCGTATTGGCGAGGAAGAGCTGCGAGATCGCGACCTGCTAAAAGAGCATGGCGGGCGCTGGAAGTATCGTTCTGCAGTAGGCGCAGGCTGGTTTACCTCCAACACCAAAGAGGGCGCTATTGACAGGGCGCGGGAGGCCTACCGGAGGGCTTTCGAGAAGGGGGACCCCGTGCCGACTCGCGAGGAGCGCTGGGAACAGTCTGAGCGCGAGTTTGCTGGGCGCATGGACAACCGCTTTGGCGGGATGACCATAAATGAGTTGGAAAAACGCCACCAGAACCTCGGCGGTACCATTGCGGATTTGCAGTTGGCTGGCCGGCACGAGATGAATGGCAATGGCGGGCGTCGCACCGGTGCCGCGGTAGCCAATGAGGGGGCTCGTCAGGCAGGCCAAGAGAAGATGGATCTCGAGCGTTATATCCAGTTGCGCCGTGAGCGAGAAGAGATGGCTGGCAGTGCGCCGACTCGGATGATAGAGGAGGCCCGCGCCGAGGTTGCGCCCGTCGATGCCAGCACCCTGGCCGATGACGAGGCGATTGCAGTGGCCGATGAGCTGGGTCTGGAGCATGGGGATAACCCGGACGATGCCCGCTGGCGGCTGGATGGCGTCAAGCCGCAGGTGCTGGCCGACACGGTTGATCGGGTGCGCAATCCTAGCCAACCAGCCAAGTTTGAGCGCAGCAAGGATAATCCCAATATCGTGGCGGCCCCGCCGGTGGAAGGCGAGCCAGAAACGCGGCCCAACCGGGTGCGGATGTCGCAGCAACGGGTTGCCGCCGTGGGCGAGCAGGCTGGCTTGACGGCGGATGAGGTTGCCGGGATTGTGTCGGATTTCAGGGCTGAGTATAAAGGGGCTCGGTCACTCGATTTTATTGTTGGTCAAACTCAAGAGGATCTTTATGGACCAGAAGGCAGCCCCGAGCAAATCGGATGGAGCGACGGGGGATACCTCCCCGGCAAGCAGCAGGTCCATCTCTTCGCCGACAGCATCACCCGCCGAGCGGGAAGGCTCGGTCAGGATATTCACCAAGGAGATGGGGGAGAAGGAGGGGTATCTGGAGATCCCGTTCTGGATCAGTCGTTCAGACCAGCGTCACGAGATGAACAGGGTGTGGGAGGCGCAGAAAGAGCAAAAGCGGAAGTCGTCACTACCTTACGTCATGAGGTCTTGGGCCACTACGGTCTGGACACGTTTACGCCAAGCGATAAAGAGGCCCTTCTCCAGAAGCTGATCGACGCCAAGCAGGAGAAATGGATCGCCCCAGTCTGGCAGCAGATTGCGGGCGATTCTTTTTATGGCAAGCAGAGCGCACTGCACCAGGCGGAAGAGGTGTTTGCTCATCTCGCCGAACGCGCGTTGCCCTCCCGCTCTATCCAGGCCTGGAACGACATCAAGACCCTGCTCAGCCGCCTGCTGCGCAAGGTGGGGCTGGTCAAGGGTCCCATCAGGGAGCACGAGCTCGATAGCCTGATCAAGGCCGTTGGCAAGGGCATTCGCAGCGGTGAGCGCAGCCGCCAGAATATCCGGGGTGACAAGGAGGTGATCGGCAAGCAAGCCGATGAGCCAGCCAAGGATGACAAGCCTGAACGCATAATCCGCTTCTCCAAGCAGGCCATGGCCCAGGGGGACAAGCCGGCGACACACCTGACCAGCAAGGAGGCGGAGCTGGTAACCAAGGAGTGGTTCAAGCAGTACCGTGGAGCCAGTGGTATTGATGTGCAGATCCACGCTACCCAGGCCGAGCTGGAAAAGGCGCTGGGGCTGGCGGCACAAGATGGCCTGATCCGCCGCGCCGCCTTTGATGATGACAGCGGAACCCTGCATGTGGCCGCGGATACCATCGCCAATCCCAAGCGGATGCGCGAGATCCTGCGCCATGAGGTGCTGGCCCACTATGGCCTGGCCAATGTCCTGGGTGACGGGGAATACACCAAGCTGATGAGCCGCCTCATCCAGTCCCAGAAGGACCCCAGCATGAAGCCGGTGTGGGACTGGGTGAACACCCATTACGCCGATGAGGACATCGGCACCCAAGCCGAGGAAGTGGTGGCCCACCTCGCCGAAGTCGAGCAGGGGGCCTGGGGCCGTGGCTGGGATCGGGTTGTGGCCTGGGTCACCCGGGCGCTGCGTGCGGTCGGCTTTGTACCTGATGGCATTACCGCCGCGGAGACCCGCTCCCTCATCGAAGGGTTGGGCAAGAAGCTCAAGCGTTCCGGGCCGGATGATAATGGTCCGGACGGCGACAAGAAATTCAGCCAGGAGGTAGATCTTCCAACAGAAATAAGCCAAGACTCGGTTGGAAAAACCCTTGATGTTAGCGGAGTGGAGAGACCGACCATAAACCATGATGGGCAGCCAATCCACCAAACCGAGGAGGGGCTTCGCAACTTCTGGCGTTGGTTTGGGAATAGCCTGATGCGAGATGGTGCGGGCAATCCAGTTGTTGTTTATCACGCAACAGAATCAGATATTACTGCGTTTAATACGCGTGATGCGGTCGAGAATCAATCGTTCTATTATGGTGAAGATAATGGTAGAGAAAAAGACGCCGGGGGATTTTTCTTTACCCCCGACAAGACACTCGCCAACGATTACGCCGAAAATCGACCTAATGCCAACATCATTCCCGTCTACCTGAAATTGAATAATCCAGTCTATCTGGACGAGATGAGCCTCGAAGAGCAAGGTAATTATCTGCGCGAGGCCAGAGCGAATGGGCATGATGGTGCCATCATTGGTGATGGCCTCGAATACGTAGTTTTTACCCCTGAGCAAATTAAATCTGCCATCGGAAACAATGGCGAATATTCCAAGTCCAACCCGGATGTCCGCTTTAGCCAAACCAATACCGCAGCCGACGACTCTAAAACTCTTGAGCAATCCATCAAGCAAAAGGCGGTCTACCAAGCCGGAGCTGCTCTTAGCTCAGTAAAAAACTGGCTCAAGCAGGGGCGACCGTTGATGCTTGGGACCTTGACCGACCTGCAGATTGACCAAGTTTACCGAGATATCACGGGCGGGGCTGTATCCCAGTATCAGCGCTTGCGCACCCAGATGGAGGCTGATCGCAACGACATTCTGCTGGATGCAGAAACCCGGATAGACCCTCTGTGGGATGCACTTGGCAAGCAGGAAAAGGCTGATCTTTCCAACCTGATGCACGATGCCACGATGGCCCGCTTGCACCCTGACAAGTCACTCGATGAGAACAGCTACTACCTGGAGGCCAAACAGAAGGTAGAACGAGCCAAGAAACCGGAGACCAAAGCAGCCTATGAAGCAGAGCTTCACATCATCGAGCGCAATCACTCCGAGCTGGCCAGGCAGTACAACGCGCTGCCAGCCAATGCCAAGGCTCTCTACGACACCATGCAGGACACCTACACCAAGCAATGGGAATCCCTGCGTGGTGCGATTGAGCAGCGACTGGAGGATTTGCTAGGTGTAAACCAAGGGCGTGCCATGGCTGCCGAGATGCGCCAGAAGATGGAGCACGCCCTGCAGCATGGCCCTTACTTCCCGCTGACCCGCTACGGCGACTACGTGGTTAAGGCTCGCAAGGGGGACGAGTACGTCCGCGAGCACTTTGAGCGACGAGCCGACGCCGAACAGGCGGTTAAGCAGTACCAGCGTGACGGTTACAACGCGGTGATGACGGTCAAAGAGGAGGGCGGTGGCGATAGCGCCAACGCGAACCAGCTCGGCATGGAGATGCTGAGCTTCCTCGATAGCGCCGATGGGGTCAGTAAGAGCGCCTTGAAAGACGAGATATGGCAGGCGATGCTGCGCATGATGCCGGATGCCTCCTACGCCAAGCATGCCATTCACCGCCGTCGGGTGAAGGGGGCCAGCCGAGATGCACACCGAGCCTACCTCAACAGCGTCTACCACTATGCCCGCCACGTATCCAAGATCCGCTATGGCCACAAGATGCTGGGGGAGTTGGACAAGCTGAGCGAGCAGATCCGGGCTGGTGTCGCTGGCGAGCCAAGCAGCCTCAAGCCTGAAGACCTGGAGATAGCTCAGCAGGTGCTCAATGAGATGAACAAGCGCCATGACCTGAACATGAACCCGACCGGCAAGGCGTGGGCGGGTTCTGCCGGTAATATCGGCTTTCTCTACTACATCGGCCCATCGGTTGCCTCTGCTGTGGTCAACATGACCCAGAACTTCACCGTGATGCTGCCCCAGCTGGGAGCCAAATATGGTTTTGCGAAGTCTGCTGCCGCCATGACCCAGGCGCTGGGGGATTATGTGAAGCACGGTAAATTCAAGGCTGGCACTACCGAAGCGTGGCACTCACTGACGCGCTCTACCACGTTGCCAGCGGATGAGCGGGCCATCCTGGATAGGCTTTACCGTGCAGGGGCGCTGGATCTCACCCAGGCGCACAGCATTGCTGCCAAGGCTGACACCGACCAGCAAGATGCCAAGCCGATGGGGAAACGCTGGCGCCGAGCCATGCGCTGGGCGGGGGCCACCTTCCACAACGCCGAGGTGCTCAACCGTGAGGTGGCGGCCCTGGCCGCCTACCGTTTGCTCAAGCAGGCGGAGCCGACGCTCAATGGCCAGCAATACGCTGACCGGGTGGCTGAAATGGTGTATGACGGCCACGGCAACTACGCCGCCAGCAACCGACCACGCTACATGCGCAACGACATCACCAAGGTGCTGACCCAGTTCAAGATCTACAGCCAGATGATGACCTACGTCCTTTACTCCAATGCTATCAAGGCAGCCAAGGGCGACAAGGTGGCGCAGAAGACGCTTGCCGGCGTGTTGGCAACGCACTGGGTGATGGCAGGGGTGATGGGATTGCCGACACCAATCACCGCCGTCGTTTATGCGATAGCAGCAGGGCTGGACGACGACGATGACCGCAGCGGTGAAGCGTCATTCCGCCTGGCACTGACCGAGGCGCTCGGGCCCCGCGCCGGGGAGCTGCTAGCCAAAGGGCCGATGGATGCCTTGACCAATCTCAGCATTGCCGGCCGTACCGGGCTGGGCGATCTGTGGTGGCGTAGCCCCAAGGAGGGCACCGAAGGGGACGATCTGGCATGGCACGCTGTTCAGCAACTGCTGGGCCCGGTTGCCGGGATTGGCATAAACCTAGCGCGGGGCGCGGGGCAGATGACGGATGGCCACATTCAGCGCGGACTGGAAACCATGTTGCCCAAGTCGATTCGCGACGTTGCCAAGTCCTATCGCCAAGCGACAGAAGGGGAGCAGACCATTAAAGGCGACATCATCATGGATGATGTTTCGACCTGGAACGTCGCCATGCAGGGGCTGGGTTTCGGTAGCGCCCAAATGGCCAAGAATTACGACGCCCGCGAATACATCAAAGGCAAGGAGAAACGCATCGCGGATAAGCGCTCCCAGTTGCTGACCGACTATTACATGGCCCGCAAAAGTGGTGAGATGGACGAGGTGCAAGAGGTACTGGAGCGCATCAAAATGTTCAATTCCATCAACCACCCTCGCGAGCGCATCACCGGCAAGAGCTTGGCGTTGTCGTTTAAGTCAAAGCTTCGCAGCAACGAGCGCACTCAGGGCGGGGTATACCTCAATCGCAACCGGGAGTACCTGAGAGAGGAGGGGCGCTTCGCCGATTAATCGCGGCCCTGGCTGACCCCCAGTGATAGATGTAAGCTGGGGGTATTTTCAGGGAGCGAGTTATGACGGTGAGAGAGTGTGTCGAAGGAATTCAAGAGGCGCTATGGTTTCTGGCTGGCCGCATTTTGGAGGGGGTGGCAATGGGGTTTATCATCGCCTGCCTGATCGGTAGCACAGACACCTTCTTGGGGGTGTGGATCATCACCGGCGCCATGTTCGCGATGTTTGGGCGGCACTGGAGGGGGTGAACTATCTATCACAATAAAGAATATAAAAATATTACGCCAAAGCATAAAATAGAGAATGAAATACCATCATACTTTAGACCCGCACTCACAATGTAACGCCCGTCGTCATACGATGTTGAGTGTTTTTTAGTTAGCCGATTAAATTGATATGCCTGTGAAATTATAGTTATTAGAGGTATGCCAATAGCCAACCCACTGAATAACACATAAACATTACGCTCAATGGCGTCAGTGAATGAAAGACTTTCACCATCATTTTTTCTTACTTTTATGCAGAGCAATGCTTTGCCAATAGTTGTACCGAATAATCCTGTGATGGCCGCATCAATAAAAAGCGCTGTTGGCAACAATAATAATCCAAACGCTGTGACTACAGGTTGACTGAGTGCAATATAATCATTGCGTATTATATAAATGAAAATGAAACTTATCAGAAGAGATGCCAACCCAAGGTCAAACGTTCTGGCGAAAAATCTCCGCCATGGTGTGGGGATCGCGGTATCTACCAGATGGGCCATGTGGGTGTTTTGTTGTGTCGTCTCACGTAGCTCAGCGACAACCTTTGGTGCAGTTACCTCGGCAATGTCTGTTTCATGAGTCCGAACGGGTGTTGCCCGATCGGGTAATGGTGGCGGTAGCTCGGCAAATTCTGTAATGGCTGCCGCGCTTTGCCACTCGCTCATTCCAGTGCGCCAAACCAATGCATCCCGCGTTAACTCTCCGGTCAGTAACAACTGACGTAATCCATTATTGTCTACCGGGCCAGTGGCCACGCCGTCCTTTTCGTACCACCAATGTCCCATTCTTCTCATACCTCGATTTTTTATAAAACGAAATAGGGTTTCACAGCCCGGCTTAGTCGATGCTGCTCGACATGTTCTAATAGATGTTCCCACTCCGTTTGCAATAGAGAAAACATTAACTGTCCAGCATGATCCCAAAGGTCCGGGGATGCCTTGATGGTTTCCCAAATCCGGAGCTCGTCATAATCCAGCAGGTCGGGGCGCGCCAGAGCCAGATTGGCAAGGCGAACTGACTCATCGGTTGACCATAGCGAGTCGATCACCTCTAAGAAGCTGATGCCGTGATCGCTATCGAAGGTGGTTTCAGCTCCGGCACGCTCTACAGCCCACTCTATTACCCCGGTGATGGTGCGCTTCTGCTGCCTGGCGAGCAGATCGATCAGATACTTGGAGCGGGGGTCGAGTCTTAGAGATAGCGTGACGCTGGTCGAGGCTTTCTTAGATTTCTTTTCAATAGCCATAAATGTTCCTGATGCGCCGGTTTGGATAACCTTAAGCGTTTTCAATGATAGCGATTGTTTATCATGTGTGGTGCGTTGGTCAATGGTGGTAATTTGTAGTGATGGGAGCAATTTTGGTACATGTGCTAAAAATCATTGCATGTGTTAATTTGTTGGACTATGTTAGTCGTATTGAAACCACAGCCAAGAGAGGAACGAAGATGGCGAGCGAGAAGAAAAAACCACTACAGATACGCATGACCCCAGCGATGATCGCGGAGTATAGCGAGAATGCGGGCCAGCATTTTAGGACGTTGGCAGCCGAGGTTATGTACCGTCTGGCGGTACTGGATACGCTGATTGCAAGGGGGGAGGTAAACCTGAATGAGTTCAAGTTCTAGAAAGGATTCGACCCAAGCTGCGTCAACAGCTCGGGCCGAGGATGTAAACCAAAACCACGACGTTAAGGACTACGGTATGAATATACATCAATCCGATAGACAAACGAAAGTCAATGCCATCGTTATCGAGAGCCATTCTATCGCGGTGAAGGCTGACGGCATGTACTGCCTCAACGATTTACACAAGGCGGCGATGGCGCTAGGCAAGGCGACAGAGAGCCAACGGCCAAGCAACTTCCTCAAGCACCAAGTGGAGTTTATTAAAGCGATTGAAGCCGATGCTACTTTTCTAGCATCGGTAAAATCGATTAAAGGCGGTGTAAAACAGGGCACTTGGGCGATTGAAATTGTCGCCATGAAGTACGCCGGTTGGATCGATGCCTCATTTGAAGTGCAGGTCTATGCCGCTGCTCAAGCTCTGCGCCACGGCGACATTGAAAAGGCGGTTGAGCTCTCGGGCAGCAAGGCGGCCAAGGTCGCGCTGGATGACATGCGCTTGGCCAAGGCTGTCACGTTGCGCGCCCAAGCGCTCGATCAGCAGATCAAGAACGCCCAAGCTATCTGTAATCTGCTCCCCCACCTGAGTGATGTGTCTCGCCAAACCATTACCGCGTCACTGGTTAACCCAGTGGCTGGCGCTGACATCATCCCGCTGCCGGTCCTCACTGAGCACTACTACACCGCCGGAGAGGTGGGTGAGCGGTTTGGTATCAGCGCCAACAAGGTGGGCCGCATCGCCAACGAGCACAACCTGAAAACCGAGCGATACGGGAAGTTCTTCTTGGACAAATCCCGCAGCTCGACCAAGCAGGTGGAGACTTTCCGCTACAACGAGGCGGGGGCTGAGGCGGTTGGCGTCATCATCACTGCGTTGGAAGTTGGGGGTGCGGCATGAACCTTCATCAGCAAACCAAAGTTTTGGCAGGGCCGCAGAATGACGGCGGCAGCCTGATCATGAAGTCTTTCGAGAACTACCAGATCCGCATCATCACCGACGAACAGGGCGAGCCTTGGTTTGTGGCCAGCGATGTTGCCGCCGTACTGGGGTATGCGCAAACCAACAACATGAACAAGCTGATTGATGAAGATGACAAGAACAAGAGGGTGCTCCAAATTGGAGGAAACTATGTCAATCAATCACTTATAAATGAGTCAGGCCTCTATCAAGCCATCTTCGGCAGCACGAAATTAGAAGCCAAACGCTTTAAACGCTGGGTCACCTCCGAAGTGCTGCCGAGCATTCGCAAGACAGGCAGCTATGGCGCACCGGCCGCCAACCTGCCTGACTTCAGCAACCCGGCCGCCGCTGCTCGCGCTTGGGCTGAGGAGTACGAGCGCGGTCAGGTGCTGGCTATTGAGAACAAGCAACAGCAAGCGCAGATCGACTCACTCGAGAGCCTATTCCGCCAGGGTATGACCATCCCACAGTTCTGCAAGATGCTCAACGGCGTCAACTCTCAGCAGGTGTGCGCCTATTTTGAAGATCGCGGCTGGTTGTACAACGAAAGCCGTTCCGGCAAGCGCTGGCGCGCCGCATCTTACGCCCGTGACACCTACCTCACCGAGGAGCAGCATGAGCAGAAGCGGCATGGTTTCGACCCCTTCATCTATTTCACGCCTGTGTTGTTGCAGAAGGGGGCGGTACGGATCTATCAGATCTACCTGAAAGGTGAGCTCCCCATGAAGAAGGATTGGGACGGTCTGTTCACCCAGGACAAAGTGATCAAGGGGGCCGCATGAGCAGCCAGCCTATTTACCCAGTTTTTAGATTCAGAGATAGCGTCAGTGACGGTGAGAAGGAAAGACGCCTGTCGGGGTTTCGTGATGCCATGCAATCTGTGTCACTGGCTCTCAGCATGAGTGAAAGCCCCCCAATTGTTTTGAGTGCGGCAAGAACAACGCTGGCTGCTGCGTACCTGTTATTCAACGGTAGGGCATTCAACAATGGCACTGTCAGTAAGCTGCTCACACTGGAGGATATTGAGTGGACAATGAGCTGCACGCTCGAAGCTGAGTTTTATGGCGAGGGCGGAAGTAAAATCACTGCGTCTAAACTGACAGAGCTGTACATGTGCCTGACTGTAATTGATGACCACACATGCTGGCTTTCAGAGGCCGGGATTGGGGTGATGGATGGCCTGATGATGAGTACCCTTGGCGTGACATTTGTGATGCCAGACTTCGTCACCGAGTTCATGGGAGGTCTGCAATGAGCGCCGCCCAACTGCAGGTTGAGTTGAATGCCCTGCTGGGGGAATTGGAGGTTATCGACCTCTGTCCTCAGGATCGCAGGGCGCTTGTTGACAGGATCCAGCGCATGATGCCTGACAAGGCTGACTGATACTGATGGGGCTGCGGCCCCATTTTTAATACCCAAATCAGTCCGAAAATGATAAATTCAAGAAGTTTACTGTATGTGTATACAGTGTTTCACAGTCGAGAGACTGGGAGAGCAAGGGGGAAATCGGATGGAATCACTACTAAGCGAACTGGAAGAGTTTGTTGAGACGCTGGACCTGGCGCCTGAGGAGGAGAGCAAGATCGCGCGCATTCTGGAAAAACTACGCGATGAAGCCACCGCGTCAGCGTGACGCGGAAGGATTCGGATTGGCCCGCCACTGTGCGGGCTTTTCTATGCCTGGATGGCAGAAAAGAAAAAAGCCTGCATTTCTGCAGGCTTTCTTGCTCTTGGATCACCAGTGGATCATTTCGATTCCAGTTTTGGTCCAGTCACTGTCGCTATGTTTTTGCTAAGTGGCTGTTTTTTCTGGGTTTGTCCTGTCGGTGTCCTAGTTAAATTGGTGGAGCTGGGGGGATTTGAACCCTCGTCCAGGCGAAGGATACGAAGTGGTTGAATGTTCTGGATGCCCCCTTAAGGGGAAGTGGTTTTACGATATGTACCACCACCAGTACCACCACCACCTAAAACCAAATGGCAAAATTGAATTAAATCATAATCTTGGAAATTTGAATCAGAGACCCCAGGGCCACCAAATTGAAAAAGGCCGCTCATAATGAGCGGCCTTTTTGCATCTGCGGATCGGGCAATGCCCTGTGATGAGCTGGATGAGGTCATAGAAAAGACCCGCCATGGGCGGGTCTGGGCAGGGTCCGGATCAGGCGCCTCACTCAGAGACAAGGAGCCTAATGCTGAGCCTCAGGTTTGCTCGTTGCTGCCGCTCTGGATGGACGATCGCCGCCCGGCGGGCAACATCCGGGTAACCAGATTGCTACGCTGGCGCCAGGAGGTGAACACAACGGCCAGCAGGTGCAGACCTATCAGCCCCTGTAGCGCCACCACGCACCACTCATGCCACTCGTCAGCCCCCAGTTCAAATCCCGTCTCGGTATTTTGAAACCAGCCGCTGCCAGCGGTGGCCAGCACAACCAGCCAGAGCGCCCACACGGCCAGCTTGCCGCTACCGTGATGACCCGGTGCCGGAGGCTGCCGCTCACGCATCTCGCGCGCTTGCTGGCGAAAATCCTCCCCGCTGGGGATGAGGGCACCAAGGCGAGCGTAGCCACGGGCGAAAGTGAGCCCCCAGAGCAGACGCAAGGAGACCAGCCCAATGGCGCCGTAACCCAGCCACTCGTGCCACTCCTCGCCCGCTTCGTTAACCCAGAGGTTGCCGATGCAGACTGCCGCCAAGCCCCAGTGGGTCAGGCGAACCAGCGGATCCCAGCGAAAGGACTCACCCTTTTTGCTTGGCATATTTGTGGTACTCCTTCTTCAGGTCGTTGACCTTGGCCAGATGTTCGCGCGCCTTGGCCTCATCACCCGCCTTGAGTGCGGCCAGGCTGGCGTCCAGCTCGGTCTGTACCTCGTTCATTCCTTCAAGGAATTTCTCTTTCTTGGCAGCCGGCATGTTCTTCTGCTTGGCCACGTCCAGCTGGGCCTTCATCTCGTTGATGTGCTTCTCCATGGTGGCTGCATCATCAGCCTTGACGGCCTGCTTGTAGTTGAAGCCAATCTTCTTCATCGGCTGTTCCAGATCACCCGCCACGGCAGGCAGGGTCATCAGGCCAAACATCAGGGGCAGCAGCAGGGGGCGGACGGTTTTCAACATGGGATTTCCTTATATAACGACATGCTCGAATTGTTAGGGGTACTTATGAATCCAAACAAGAATTCATCACCAGCATGATGCCATGACTCATGGTGAAACGTTTGTGAAAAATGCTGTTTTTTGTGGCAAATAGTGACAGATATGCCGCGCTTGTTTGCGCTTGGTAACTGATGGAACGCAGGTGACACGCACCATGGGGATGGTTGAAAGCGGTAAACAGGGACAAAAAACCCCGCCGTAGCGGGGTCTGAATCAGCTGGCCATTTGCTGGCGTCAGTTACTCCTGTTCGCGAGCAATGGCGCGCCAGCCGATATCCTTGCGGTAGAAGACGCCATCCCACTTGATGCGGCCAGCGAGCTGATAGGCACGCTGCTGGGCTTCTGCCACTGTGTGGCCGAGGGCGGTGGCGCACAACACGCGGCCGCCAGCGGTCAGGCTGGTATCGCCCTCCAGGCGGGTACCGGCATGGAACACCTTCTCACCCGCCACTTCATCCACCGGCAAGCCGCTGATGGGGTGGTTGGTGCTGTAATCGCCGGGATAGCCACCCGCCGCCAACACCACGCCGATAGCGGCGCGGGGATCATAGATGGCCTCTTTCTGATCCAGCTTGCCTGCGCAAGCGGCCAGGCAGAGCTCCACCAGATCGGACTGCATCCGCAGCATGATGGGCTGGGTCTCGGGATCGCCGAAACGGCAGTTGAACTCGATCACCTTGGGATTGCCTGCACCGTCGATCATCAGACCGGCATAGAGGAAACCGGTGTAGACATTGCCCTCGGCCGCCATGCCGCGCACGGTCGGCATGATCACCTGCTCCATCACCTTCTGATGCACCTCGGCGGTCACCACAGGCGCCGGGGAGTAAGCCCCCATGCCGCCGGTGTTGAGGCCGGTATCACCGTCGCCCACCCGCTTGTGATCCTGACTGGTGGCCATCGGCAGCACGTGCTCGCCATCGACCATGACGATGAAGCTCGCCTCTTCACCCTCCAGAAACTCCTCAATCACTACCCGGGAGCCCGCTTCGCCAAAGGCATTGCCGGAGAGCATGTCGCGCACCGCGTCTTCCGCTTCCTGCAAGGTCATGGCGACAATCACCCCCTTGCCCGCCGCCAGACCATCGGCCTTGATGACGATGGGGGCGCCCTTCTCGCGCAAGTAGGCGAGTGCTGGCTCCACTTCGGTGAAGTTCTGGTACTCGGCGGTCGGGATAGCGTGACGGGCCAGGAAATCCTTGGTAAAAGCCTTGGAGCCTTCCAGCTGGGCAGCGGCAGCAGTCGGGCCAAAGATCGGCTGACCGGCGGCGCGGAAGGCATCCACCACCCCTTTCACCAGCGGCGCTTCCGGCCCGACGATGGTGAGGCCGATCTGCTTCTCTTTGGCAAAGGCCAGCAGCCCTTCGATATCGGTCGCCTCGATGGCGACGTTCTCGACACCCGGCTCAAGCTGAGTGCCTGCGTTGCCCGGCGCCACAAAAACGTGGCGTACCAGCGGGGAGTGTTTGGCCTTCCAGGCCAGGGCGTGTTCGCGGCCACCGTTGCCAATGATCAGTACTTTCATCGTATCGCTCGCTTCTATTTGTGGTCACTGGACGGCCACCCGGGCCGTCAGCCAGTGGAAATAGTCAGTTGAAAAGAGACAACAAAAGGGCCGCCATCGGCAGCCCCTGACCCATCAATGACGGAAATGGCGCATGTTGGTGAACACCATGCACATGCCGTGCTCGTCGGCGGCGTCGATTACCTCCTGATCGCGCATCGAGCCACCCGGCTGGATCACGCAGGAGATACCGGCCTGCGCGGCAGCATCGATACCGTCGCGGAACGGGAAGAAGGCATCGGAGGCCATCACGGAGCCCGCCACGGTCAGCCCTTCATCCGCCGCCTTGATACCGGCGATTTTGGCCGAATAAACACGGCTCATCTGGCCTGCGCCGACGCCGATGGTCTGGCCATCTTTGGCGTAGACGATGGCGTTGGATTTGACGAACTTGGCCACTTTCCAGCAGAACAGCAGATCCTGCAGCTCGGCCTCGGTCGGCTGGCGTTTGCTGACCACGGTCAGGTCACCCAGCGTCACCATGCCGAGATCCCGCTCCTGTACCAGCAGGCCACCGTTGACGCGTTTGAGGTCAAAGCCTTGCGCCGGAGCAGTCCACTGACCGCATTCAAGCAGACGCACGTTCTGCTTGGCGGCGACCGCAGCGCGGGCCTCCTGGCTGATGGTCGGGGCGATGATCACTTCGACAAACTGACGGGCCACGATGGCTGCCGCAGTGGCGCCATCCAGTTCGCGGTTGAAGGCGATGATGCCGCCAAAGGCGGAGGTGGGATCGGTTTGGTAAGCCCGGTCGTAGGCACTCAGCAGGTCGTTACCGACGGCCACGCCGCAGGGGTTGGCATGTTTGACGATGACGCAGGCCGGCTCGTCGAACGCCTTCACACACTCCAGCGCCGCATCGGTATCGGCGATGTTGTTGTAGGAGAGCGCCTTGCCCTGCAGCTGGATAGCGCTGGAGACAGAACCCGGCGCGGCATGCTCTTCGGCGTAGAAGGCGGCTGCCTGATGGCTGTTCTCGCCGTAACGCATGTCCTGCTTCTTGATGAACTGGCTGTTGAAGGTGCGCGGGAAGCGGGACTCCTCGTCACCCTCCTTGTTGTCACCGTAGGAAGGAACCCCATAACTAGGAACAAGGGTGCCGAAGTAGTTGGCGATCATGCCATCGTAGGCGGCGGTGTGCTCGAAAGCTGCGATGGCAAGATCGAAACGGGTCGCCAGTTTCAGGCTGTTGCCGTTGGCATCCATCTCGTGAATAACCCGATCATAGTCGGCAGCTTTGACGACGATAGCGACATCTTTATGGTTTTTGGCGGCAGAACGCACCATGGTCGGGCCGCCGATGTCGATGTTCTCGACTGCATCGGCCAGGGTGCAGCCCGCTTTGGCCACGGTGGCGGCGAAGGGGTAGAGGTTGACGACAACCATGTCGATGGGGGAGATAGCGTGCTGGGCCATGATGGCGTCATCCTGATCCCGACGGCCGAGGATGCCGCCATGAACCTTGGGATGCAGGGTCTTGACCCGGCCATCCATCATTTCAGGGAAACCCGTGTAGTCGGAGACCTCGGTCACCGGCAGACCCGCCTCGCCAAGCAGCTTGGCGGTACCGCCCGTGGAGAGCAGGGCAACACCACGCTCGTTGAGTGCCTTGGCAAATTCCAGAATGCCAGTTTTGTCAGACACACTCAGCAGTGCACGGCGAATGGGTCGAGCTTGTTCCATCACACTATCGTCCTCAACATAACGGGGACCGTTCCATGGGAGGCGAGGCTCAACACAGAGAGTCCCCAAATAAATGGAAGTGGGGGATTTCGCAAACCACTCTCGCCCCGACATCCGGCAAAAGCGTTTTAGGAAATGCCCGCTTGGTGCGGCGCTCTGTTATGGGCGCGTATTCTACACAAAAAATGTGACCTGTGGTGGATTTTTTGAAACAGCAAAGCCTTATTTGGCGCGGCGTTAAACGTTTTCCACTTGATTTTCTCGAAACGTTTGCACTTTCAGTGTTTTATGGGAAAAAGGGTCGCCAGGAGATGTTTATCTGCCCCTTTTGTGCCCTTGGCTGGCAATCCATGGGCAAAGGGGTGATAGTGGATTCCGGTTTTTGTGGCGGCATACATTCAAGGGGAGAGAGAGCATGTATCGGATCGGTGAACTGGCCAAGGCGTGCGGGGTCAAGGCAGATACCCTGCGTTTTTACGAGAAGAACGGGCTTATCTCACCGGGGATCCGCAACGAATCCGGCTACCGTCTCTACAGCGAACAGGACAAGCGGCGGCTGGAGTTTATTATCCGCGCCAAGTCGGTGGGATTCTCGCTGGCCGATATTGGCGAGCTGCTCGACCTCGATACCAACAAGGCCAAAGTCACCTGTCAGGAGGTGAAAGCGGTGGCCGACACCAAGCTGGCCCAGGTGGAGCAGAAGATTATCGAACTGACCCGCTTTCGCGACAACCTGCGAGAGCTCTCCAATATCTGCTGCGGCGGGCCGCGCTCGGCGGAGCACTGCGCCATCCTCGAGACGCTGGAATCTGGTGCCCCGGCCCATCACGAGCATCACAACCACGACCAGCATGACCCGGTTCACGGCTGACATGGTATGCCTGACTGAGCGTGCCTAGCTCAGTGTGACTGACTCGGCGCCGCCGACGCATTGCTCGGGCGGCGATTTGGTGACAAAATCGCCGCGTTTTTAACCGGTGCCAGTGCATCCGGTTACCGGGCGCTCAGCTGAACAGGCGCTCGCAGCGAAAACCACCATCCAGACACAAGAATCAACACACCAAGAGAAAAGAAGAGGAGCCATCATGGCCAAGATCCGGGTCGACCAACCCGTCCTCCCCCGTGAGGAAGATGCGCAAGGGGGCCGCTATGCCCATCAGCGCGGCGAGATAAAGGATAACCATCTGCACGCCCTGCTCTCCGATCCCCTGTTTCGCAGCCGGGTCGAGCGCAACAAGAAGGGCAAGGGGAGTTACCAGCGCAAGGCCAAATTCGGCAAGCGGTGGGAGCCCGGCCAACAGCAGATGATCCGCGTCTGCTGCTGAGCGGGTTTCTACCGACCAAAACAATCAGGGCGCCATTGGCGCCCTGATTGTTTTGACAGAAGAAGCGATATGGCAACGCCAACTCACCACCTCAAAGTTGCGCCTCAACAGGCCGCTCACTCATCCATAAACAGTTCGAGCAGCACGTTGAGATAGCGATGGCCGAGAGAAGTGAGCTGCCAGCTCTCTCCCAGATCCTCGATCAGCTCCTTGCTTTGGGCGATGGCGAGCACCGTCTCGACCCGCTCCAACGGCAAGCCGGTATAGGCCTCGAACTCCGCCTTGGGGGCCGGTTCAAACAGGCGGAAGCGGTTCATAAAGTATTCGAGCGGCAGATCGTCTGCCGTCACCTGCCACTGCTCGTCCAGATAGGGGCGACTCTTATCCAGATACCCTTTCGGATGCTTCACCTTGGCAGTGCGCAGGATCTGTTGGTTCGCGAGATCAGTCACCTTGCCGTGAGCACCACAGCCGATCCCCAGATAGTCACCAAAGCGCCAGTAGTTGAGGTTGTGATGGCACTGGTAGCCCTCTTTGGCGTAAGCCGAGATCTCGTACTGGCGATAACCGCTGGCTGTGAGCATGGCGTGGCCCTGCTCGTAGATGTCCCACAGAGTGTCATCTTCCGGCAGTTTGGGCGGTTTGGAGGCAAAGGCCGTGTTCGGCTCTATGGTGAGCTGATACCAGGAGAGGTGCGGCGGGGCGCAGTCGATCGCCTGCTGCAGGTCATAAAGGGCGTCATCCAGACTCTGATCCGGCAGACCGTGCATCAGATCCAGATTGAAAGTGGGCAACTTGATGGCATGGGCCAGTGCAGCGGCCTTGCGCGCCTCTTCCGGGCCGTGAATGCGGCCGAGGCGGGTCAGTTTCTCCTGCTGAAAGCTCTGCACCCCGATGGAGATACGGTTGATGCCAGCGCGCTGGAAACCGGCGAACTTGTC
The DNA here is from genome assembly GCF_027706185.1 of Aeromonas sp. Y318-3. Classification (NCBI taxonomy): domain Bacteria; kingdom Pseudomonadati; phylum Pseudomonadota; class Gammaproteobacteria; order Aeromonadales; family Aeromonadaceae; genus Aeromonas; species Aeromonas sp. Y318-3. The sequence continues at coordinate 191,559 of NZ_JAPDCN010000006.1, read as the reverse complement.
CGCCTCCACCGTGCCCGGGTTGGCCTCCATGGTGATCTCGCAATCTGCGGTGAGCGGAATGCGGGCCCGTACCCCGTCCAGCAAGGTTTGCATCGCCTCCACCGTCAACAGGCTGGGGGTGCCGCCGCCGATAAAGATCGAGGAGAGCGGCCGCCCCTGCGCCCACTTCAGATCCTGATCCAGATCCTCCAGCAGGGCGGCGACATATTCGAGGTGAGGCAACTCCCCCTTCTGGGCATGGGAGTTGAAGTCACAGTAAGGGCACTTCTGGACGCACCAGGGCACATGAATATAGAGAGAGAGCGGCGGCAGTTGCAGCATGGGGCTTCCAATAAAACGGGGGCTCAAGGCCCCCATTGTAGATGACTATGTGTGGTAGATGACTATGTGTGCTTGACAGTGTGTAGTCGACGAGGTGGCGAAGTGACTCAATGCGCCGCAGCCAGCGCCGCTTTGAGCTTGGCCAGCGCCTGACCGCGATGGCTCAGCTGGTTTTTCAGCTCGGCGGGCATCTGGGCGGCGGTGCAGTCGTGATCCGGCACGAAGAAGACGGGGTCATAGCCGAACCCGTGCTGACCGCGCGGCTCGTCGATGATCATCCCTTCCCAGCTCGCCTGACAGATGATGGGGGTGGGATCGTCGGCATGGCGCATATAGACCAGCACACACCAGAAGCGGGCGCTCTTCAGGTACTCGGGGGCACCTTGCAGCTCACCGAGCAGCTTCTCGATGTTGGCCTTGTCGCCGGCACCCACACCGGCAAAGCGGGCGGAGTAAACGCCGGGGCGCCCTTGCAGCAGATCGACTTCCAGACCGGAGTCATCGGCCACGGCGGGCAGACCGGTAATGCGGGCGGCGTGGCGGGCCTTGATGATGGCATTCTCGACGAAGGTGGTGCCGGTCTCATCGGCATCGGAGACCGCAAACTCGCTCTGTGGGATCACCTGGATCTTCATATCGGCCAGCATGGCGGCCAATTCCTTCACCTTTTTCTGGTTACCTGTTGCCAGGACAAGCTTGTTCATCGAGCACCTCCGCAAAAATAATCTGCGCATTCTATGCGGCGCAAGCGTTTAGTAAAAGCGTCAATTACACCCGCTGTGATGGGGTTACGGGGGATTTGCCGCCATCGAATAACCAGCTTTTTAATACATGTTTCCATAATGGAATAACCAAAGTGATTAAATACCATTTCTATTCATTACTGTGAGTCAGTAGACTCGCGCCCCAATTCATTAACCTGGCTGACTAAAGAGGTGACAGATGCCATTGATACTTTTACTCGTACTACTGGTGCTGTTCAGTCCGCTGGCTATCGACATCTACCTGCCCGCCATTCCGCAGATGGCCGAGCAGCTGGGCGCCGAAGTAACCCTGATGCAGGGCACCATCACCTGGTTCCTGTTCAGCATGGGGCTGGGGCAACTGCTTGTTGGCCCGCTGGCCGATCGCTACGGTCGCAAGCCCATCGCGCTGGGCGGCGTGCTGCTCTATGGCCTGAGCGCGCTGGGGGCCGGCTTTGCCGCCAGCCTCGGCGAATTGATGCTGGCGCGAGTGCTGCAGGGCTTTGGCGCCTGCGCCACTTCGGTTGCCGCCTTCTCGGTGGTGCGTGACAGCTATGGCCCGAAAAAGAGCGGCCAGATGATCTCCTACCTCAATGGCGCCATCTGCTTTATTCCTGCGCTGGCCCCCCTGCTCGGTGGCTGGCTCACCGCCAAGGCGGGCTGGTCTGCCAACTTCTGGTTTATGGCCGGTTATGCGCTCATCGTCGGCTGCTGGCTGATGTGGCGGATGCCGGAGACCCGCCCGGAGGAGACCCGCAGTGAAGGGGTCCTCATCAGCTGGTCTCGCTACAGCCCGGTACTGCGCTCCCCCAGCTTCCTGTTCAACGCGGCGCTGTGCATGCTGGCGATGGCGGTGATCCTCGCTTATGTCACCGCCGCACCGGTGCAGCTGATGGTGAAACTGGGGCTCGATATGAGCGGCTTTAGCTACTGGTTTACCGCCAACGCCGCGCTCAACATCCTGGCCTGCTTTATGGCGCCGCGCTTTATCGCCAAGGTGGGGCCAAGACGCACCCTGCGCATCGGCCTGCTGGTGTTGATGCTCTCGGCCATCACCCTGACTTTGGCCATGCACATCGAACATCCACTGGCGATGATGGGGCCGGTATTCCTCTCCAGCATCGGCTTTGCCATGATTCTGGGCTCAGCCGCCGGGATGGCGCTGGCACCGTTCGGCCACTGCGCCGGTACCGCCGCAGCTCTGCTCGGCCTGTTCCAGATGAGCGGCTCCGGCGCCCTGGTTGGTCTGACCGGCGCCCTGATGCACGACCCGCTCAGCCAGCTGGCGCTGCATATGTGGCTGCTGCTGCCGCCCTTGGTGATGCTGATGACCCGACGCGGCCGCCGCTTGTGTTTGCAATAAATCCTGTGCTCTGATGGGCACACTCAGGGGGCCATCGGCCCCCTTCTCGTTTGTATCGCCTTTACAGCATATGGCCATCCGGCAGATTGCCTGCGATGGCAACCCCACTCACTCGATGTCAGCGGAGAACTCCCGATGAGCCACACTCTCAACGCAGCCCTGGTGGGCTATGGCTTTGCAGGCAAGACCTTCCACGCCCCCTTCCTCTCCACCACCCCGGGCTTGTCCCTAAGTTGGGTGGTGAGCCGCGATGCCGCCAAGGTGCAGGCCGATCTGCCCGGCTGCCGGGTCGGCTCACTGGAGGAGGTGCTGAGCGATGAGACCGTCGATCTGGTGGTGATCGCCACCCCCAACGACACCCATGCCCCCCTCGCCCGCCAGGCGCTGCTGGCAGGCAAACATGTGGTGATCGACAAGCCCTTTGCACTGGATCTGACCGAGGCGCAAGCGCTGGTCGAACTGGCCGAAAAGCAGCAGCGACTGCTCAGCATCTTTCACAACCGGCGTTGGGACGGGGATTTCCTCACCGTGCGCCGTTTGATTGCCGAGGGGACGCTGGGGCAGATCGCCCAGTTCGAATCCCACTTCGATCGCTATCGCCCCGAAGTGCGCCAGCGCTGGCGCGAAGCGGGTGGCCCGGGTTCCGGCCTTTGGTTCGATCTCGGCCCCCATGTACTGGATCAGGTGCTGCAGCTGTTCGGCCAGCCGGACTGGCTGCAGGCCGATCTGGCCAAGCAACGCCCCGGCGCACTGGCGGACGACTACTTCCATGTGGTGCTGGGTTACGGTGCTCTGCGGGTTATTCTGCATGGCAGCTGCCTGGTCTCGGCCACCATGCCGCGCTTTGTCATTCACGGCAGCCAGGGTTCGTTCGTGAAATTCGGTATGGATGTGCAGGAAGATCAGCTCAAGCTGGGCAAGCGGCCACCGGCAGCTGATTGGGGCATGGATAGCGAACCCGGTCAGCTCAGCCGCATTGTCGATGGTCAATTACAGCAGCAGAGCGTGGTGGGTGAGGCGGGGAATTATGGCGCCTACTATCGCGGTGTCTGCGCCGCCATCAAGGGCGAAGGGAGTAACCCGGTGCCAGCAAGTGAAGCGCTGGCGGTGATGGCGCTGCTGGATCTGGCCCGTCAGAGCTACCTTGAGGGAAAACGGCTGCCCTGTCAGAAGCTGTCTGACTAAGGTGCGGATCATCGGCCGCTATTGACTAACCTTGACCTTGTTAAACCGCCACGAGATGGCAGCAAAGCGGTGTTTTATTGTGCAATTAGTGCCATTTAACGGCATCTTGTATTGATATCAGTCGTTGCAGTGGAGCTTTTTATCCACGGCACGAAAAAATGTCATTGTGATATCCGTTTTCATCGGTAACTAATGGGGCTATATTGCGCCCGCCTGCTGCCTCCCGGCTTCTTGTTTCAATACCGGGCAACGGTGGGCGCTGTGATGGTTGCACAGACCATCTCTCCATCTTTTTTTGAGGGAATGCACATGAACAAAGTACTGGTAGCCGGTATCCTGGGTCTGATGTTGACTGCTTGCGGTCAGAAAGAAGAAAAAGCTGCCGCTCCTGCTGCTGCTCCGGCCGCCGAAGTTGCTGCCACTGTAGAAAAAGCCGCTAGCGAAGCCACCTCTACCGTAGAGAAGGCCACCTCCGAAGCGACTGCAACCGTAGAAAAAGCGGCTGACGAAGCGGCTACCAAGGTTGAAGCTGCAGTGAGCGATGCCAAGGCCAACTAAGCCTGCACCTCATTCGAAGACGGGTCCGAAGGCAACTTCGGGCCCGTTTTTTTATCTGACGATCAGGGAACCGGATTAATCAGCGAGGTGAGGATGTGATCCTCCCAGCGACCATTGATCATCAGATACGCCCGCGCGAATCCCTCCCGCTCGAAGCCAAGCCGCTCCAGCAGGGCGCCGCTACGCTGATTGGCAGGCATATAGCAAGCCATGATGCGATGCAGATCGTGCTCCCGAAACAGGTAGTCAATGGCGGCTGACAGCACCTCTCCCATCACCCCCTGCCCTTGATGCTGCTGATCGATGGCATAGCCCAGATGACACGCCTTGAAGACCCCCATCAGGATATTGCTGAAGTTGCAGGTGGCGATCACCCGCTCGCCAGCCGGATCGAGGGCCACCAGATTGACGCCGGTGCCGTTGAAGAACTGGCTGTAGCTGTCCTGCAGCCGGGCATGCCAGTACGAGAGGGTGTAAAAGTGCTCGTCCCTAAGCGGCTCCCACGGGGTAAGGTGGTCGCGGTTGCGCCGGTAGAAGTCGAGCATCATGGGGGCCTGATCCGGCGACAGTATGGTCAGGTGGGTGCGGGCCGTTTTGATATGTGGCAGCGCCATCAGGACTCCCTCTGTCTTAACCACTCATCGCGCAGCAAGCTGTAGTGGACATGGTCCACAATCCGGTTGCCCAGCCGCTCTGCGCGCCGGGTCACCCCCTCAAGCTGCATCCCGAGCCGCTCACAGACGGCTCTGCTTGGCTCGTTATCGGTGGCGGCGCTGATCTCCACCTTCTCCATCCCCATCTCCTCGAAGGCGTGGTGGATCAGGGCCTGACAGGCCCGGGTGATGATGCCGTTACCCTGCCAGCGCTCCGCCAGCCAGTAACCGATGACCACCTTGCCAAGGTCGTGATCGATGCTGTTGTAACCTATGACCCCCACCACCTCCCCCTGATACTCGATGGCGGTGGTGAGCCCCTCGCCCCGGGCGAACTTCTCGATGGCACTGCGAATGAAGAGGGCGCTGTCGACGGGGCGCTGGATCAGTGGCGGCCAGGGTAGCCACTGGGAGAGGTACTCCCGGTTGTCATTGCAGAGGGCAAACAGTTCGCTCGCCATATCGGGCTGCAAGAAGAGCAGCGCAAGCTCGTCGTCCAACTGCCATGAAAACATGGGATTCTCCTTTCAAATCAGTGATCAAATAGCGAATCAGCACCCAATGTAGCCAATCGCCACTGGCCGCGCCAGCCACTTTTACGGCCCCCCTCCGGCAGGCTTAGCAGAGGGTGACAGCGCACGTACTCTCCTCCCTCAAAAGAGGAGGGTGGGTGTCTGAAACCGGATAATGCTCTCCACATGACACCGATTAATCCCCCCAAACGGCACTTTGGCAGATCCTGCTACCCCTTTGTGCTGCGCTGTCACTTTTGACAGGGGGCACTTTCCCCCACCGGCACTAGCTTCAAAACGCCCGACCTTCGGTCGGTTTATCAACCTCATCGATTTAAGGAAAGAAGAGATGAATAAAATTTATCTGGCCGTTGCGCTGGCCTGCTGGGGAAGCGCCGCACTGGCGGCGCAAGAGGTAGAGATCAACGTAACGGCAAACGGCATCCGGGCCATGACAGGCCTCAGTGCCGCGAGTGGTACCTTGCAGTTGGAAGATGGCGAGTTTCGTCAGGTGCGGGTGGTCAAGCTGCCCAACGGCCAGCAGCGGATCCGCTACGAGCAGGTCTGGAACGGCATCCCGGTAATGGGTCAGGTGGTGGTGGCTGACAAGAGCCTGAACGGCCAGCTGCAGCAGGCCAGTGGACGCATGCTGCGCCAGATCGATCAGGATGTGGCAAGCCCGGCCGCCACCCTCTCGCCACAGGATGCCGCCAGCAAGGCCAAGGGGGGCAGCAAGGGGAGCAACGAGCAGGTCAAACTCTACGTGATGCAGGATGAGAACGGGCTGGCCCGGCTGGTTTATCAGGTCTCCTTCATCGCCGAAGGTGACAAGCCAAGCCGCCCCTTCGTCATACTTGATGCCCAGAGCGGTGAGGAGCTCAAACGCTGGGAGGGGATCAACCACAAGGACGCCACCGGCCCGGGAGGCAACATCAAGACCGGCAAATACGTCTACGGCACCGATTTTGGCCCACTCATCGTCGATGACAACTGCCGGATGACCAGCCCCAACGTCGATACCATCAACCTCAACCACGCCACCTCCGGCGGGGCCATCCACCAGTTCACCTGCCCGGAGAACCGGGTCAAGGAGATCAACGGTGCCTACTCGCCCCTCAACGACGCCCACTACTTCGGCAACGTGGTGTTCGACATGTACCGCAACTGGTACAACACGGCGCCCCTCACCTTCAAACTGAAGATGCGGGTTCACTACAGCAAGAATTACGAGAACGCCTTCTGGGATGGCAGCCAGATGACCTTCGGTGACGGCGCCACCACCTTCCACCCGCTGGTGAGCCTCGATGTGGCGGCCCACGAGGTGAGCCACGGCTTTACCGAGCAGAACTCCGGGCTGATCTATTCAGGACAATCCGGCGGCATCAACGAGGCCTTCTCCGATATGGCGGGGGAAGCGGCCGAGTTCTACATGAAGGGGAGCAACGACTGGCTGGTCGGCGCCCAGATCTTCAAGGGCAACGGCTCCCTGCGCTACTTCGAGGATCCGACCCGGGATGGCAGATCCATCGGCCATGCCGCGGATTATCAGGAGGGGATGGATGTACACCACAGCTCAGGGGTCTATAACCGCGCCTTCTACCTGCTCGCCACCAGCAGTGGCTGGAACACCCGCAAGGCATTTGAAGTGTTCCTGCTGGCCAACCGCCTCTACTGGGGCGCCAACACCAACTACCAGCAAGGGGCCTGCGGCGTCAGCCGGGCGACCGCCGATCTGGGTTACAGTCAGGCGGATGTAGCACGGGCCTTCCAGACCGTCGGGGTCGATGCCAGCTGCGGAACCACACCGCCACCAAGCGACAACGTGCTGCAAAACGGCGTGCCGGTGAGCAACCTCGCCGCCAGCAAGGGTGGCAAGCTCAACTACACCCTGAACGTACCGGCGGGCACCAGGTCGCTGCAGATCAGCAGCAGTGGCGGTACCGGTGATGCCGACCTCTACGTCCGCTTTGGCAGCGCCCCCACCAGCAGTAGTTACGACTGCCGTCCCTACAAGGGGGGCAATAACGAAAGCTGCTCGTTCACCAATCCCAAGGCGGGCACCTGGCATGTGCAGCTGTCAGGGTTTTTCCGCGTTCAGTGGCGTGACCCTCAAGGCCAGCTACTGATCCACCCGATGCGGGCCTTGTCCCGCATCGTTCTACTCATTGCGCCACCGTTTCGCCAGCGTGCGGGCGGTGGCCAACACGGTTTCCCTAGCAGGATTGGGCCGCTTGCTACCACGCCACGCCATCATCACATCCCAATGTTCCTGCGGCAGATTGCGCACATCTAGCCTGACCAGCCGCCCCACCTCCAGATCCCGCTTGATGGCCAGCTCCGGCATCAGGGTGATAAACCCGTGTTCCAGCGCCAGATCCCGCGCCGCACTGGCGGGCTGCACCGCATGCAGGGGGCTGGCAGCCCGCCGCAGCCGCCGCAACTGCTGGATAAAGACGTCACACCCCGGCCCCCATACCTGAGGCGCCAGCCGCTGGTCGGCAATATCCTCCAGGGTGAGGCCGTGACAACCGGCCAGCGGATGCAATGGCGAGGCGATAGCGATGATAGGGGAGCAGCAGAGCAGCTCCATCTGCAGGCCAGCAACCGGCGGGCGCTTGAGCACAAAGCCGATATCGGCCTCCCCGGTCAGCAGCGACTGCATGATCTCGCCGGAGTGATCCGTGGTGCAGCGGATTTCGAACGGCTCATCCACCAGCTCCATCAATAGCGAGCCAAACACCACCGAAGTAAGAGATGGCAGGCTGGAGAGACGGATACATGGCAGTGCTGGCGCCCCCTGCAGTGCCAGTCGCCCTTCGCTCAGAGTGGCCAGCGCCAAGCGGGCGGCAGGGAGAAACTCCTCGCAAGCACGGGTCGGCGTCACCCCGCGTCGATGACGCTGAAACAGCGGCGCCCCGAGGCTCTCCTCCAGCTGGGCAATCCGCTGACTCACCAGCGGCTGTGACCAGCCACGAATGGCTGCCGCCTGACTGAAGCTGCCCAGCTCGGCCACATCCAGCAGCAGTTGCAGATCGTCCAGATCCATAGACATAAATAATCCTGATATGAAATATAGGTAGTTGTCGTCTACCACTATATCTAAACCCTCTCCAGAATGAAGGTATCTGTAAATGAGAGGGCGTTATGGTCGATAGGGCGAGGTTTTGGGGACGCTGGTTTCTGGCGCTGGATACCACACTGGTGATCCTGGGTTTCTTTGTGGTTATGCCGATGATCAGCCTGCGCTTCGTCGATCAACTCGGCTGGGCGGCCGGTCTGGTGGGGCTGGCCCTCGGCCTGCGCCAGCTGACCCAGCAGGGGCTGGGGATCTTCGGCGGCTCGCTGGCCGACCGCTTTGGCGCCCGCCCGCTCATCGTCACCGGCATGTTGTTGCGGGCGGTGGGCTTCGCCACCCTGGCCTGGGCCGACAGCGGCGCCATGCTGATTTTCTCCTGCTTCCTCTCCGGACTGGGCGGTTGCCTGTTCGACCCACCACGGGCCGCACTGGTGATCAAATTTACCCGTCCCCATGAGCGGGGCCGCTTTATCTCCCTGCTGATGATGCTGGAGAGCGCAGGGGCCGTCACCGGTGCCCTGCTCGGCAGCTGGCTGCTGCGCTTTGACTTCACCTACGTCTGCCTACTGGGCGCCGGACTCTTCACCCTGGCGGCTCTCTGCAACTGGACCCTGTTGCCCGCCTACCGCCTCTCGGTCAAACCGACTCCGATGCGGGAAGGGTTGGGACAGGTGCTGGCGGATCGCGCCTTCTGCCGACTGGTACTGATCCTGAGCGGCTACTACATGCTGTGGGTACAGGTGATGCTGATTTTCCCCATTCTGGTCAAGCAGCTCTCCGGCACCACCACTGCAGTGGGCTGGATGTACAGCCTGGAAACGGCGCTGTCGCTGGCGCTGCTCTACCCTATCGCCCGTTTCAGCGAGCGGCGCTATCGGCTGGAGAGCCGGCTGATGGCGGGTATCCTGCTGATGACGGTGGGGATCGGGCTGGTCGCCTTCGTCAGCACCCTCTCCGGCATCTTCGTACTGCTGGCCTGCTTCTATCTGGGGATCATCATCTGTGAACCGGCCCGGGAGACCCTGATGACCCGGCTTGCCAACCCCACAGCCCGCGGCAGCTACATGGGCTTCAGCCGCCTCGGACTGGCGCTGGGGGGCATGACCGGCTACGTGGGCGGCGGCTCCCTCTATGACTTCTCGCTGCAACAGGGACAACCAGCCCTTCCCTGGCTGGTGCTGGGCACCATAGGCGTCGCCACCATGTTGCTGCTGGCCCGCTGCTTCTCCCGCCGCCCGGAGCTGGCTATCAGAGCCGCCGCCTGACGACCGCCCCACCTGCGGCAGCCCAATCAACGGGGCTGCCGCTCATCTCATATTCTGCAAGTCATCACAGCAAAAGGTTGCGAATTACAACTTTTACGCTATTTTAGTTGTCATGCACAACTAAAAAGGAACCCACAATATGGATCCCCGTCCCCTGCGCGCCCTGTCGCGCGATCTGGTTCGCGAACTCGGCATGCTCTCCCAGCAGTGCGGCAATCTGGCCCTCACCCCCATCGAGGCTCACCTGCTGATCGAGCTGGAAAACGCCCCGGCCACCAATCAGCAGCTGGCAGAAAAGCTGCACATCGACAAATCCAACGCCAGCCGTCCGCTGGCACGCCTCGCCGAGCGGGAGCTTATCAGCTGGCACCCGCACCCCTCCGACGGCCGCAGCAAGGAGGCCCGCCTCACCGTCAACGGTCAGGGGATGCTGCTGGAGTTGCACCGGGAGATGGACGGGGCGATGGAAGAGATGCTGGCGCAGTTGAGCCTGCCCGAGCGGGAGCAGCTGTGGCAAGGGCTGCGGCTCTATCGCAGCGCCCTCTCCCGCGCCCGTCGCCAGCGTGGTTACCGGATCCGCCCCATCACGGCGGCGGACAATGCCCAGATCGCCTTGGTGATCCGCGCCGTCTCGGCCGAATATGGCCTCACCGCCGACAAGGGGTATGGGGTCTCGGATCCCAATCTCGACACCCTCTCCCAGAGCTATCAGGGGGAAAAGAGCCGCTATTGGGTTATCGAAGGGCCGGACGGTTCCATCCTCGGCGGTGGCGGTATCGCACCATTGGCGGGAGAAGAGGGAGTCTGCGAGCTGCAGAAGATGTACTTTATGCCCGCCCTGCGCGGACTGGGCCTTGGCAAGCGGCTGGTGTTGCAGGCACTGGACGAGGCGCGTGCGCTTGGTTATCAGCGCTGCTATCTGGAAACGACCGAGGTCTTGCGCGAAGCCACCAGCCTCTATGAATCACTGGGCTTTGAACACCTGCCCGGCCCCCTTGGCTGCACCGGCCACGGGGATTGCGAGATCTGCATGGTGCTGACGCTGGAGTAGAGCCCCCTCATCCCCAACCCTTCTCCCGCAAGGGGAGAAGGGGGCAAAAACACTTCCGCGACCTTTCAGGCAGACCTCTGATGGTTCCCTCTCCCTCTGGGAGAGGGCTAGGGTGAGGGCTGCTTGCGACTGGTATATGCTGAACCATTACCCCCTGCATCCCTCCTTAAAACAGGCAAAACGGCACAAAACAAGAGACCCCGCCTGGGCGGGGTCTTTTTTATCTTGTCTGCCTATCGGGCAAGCACTTCTCAGTGCTCGCGAGTCTGGCGGAACTCCACGTCCGGGTGACGCTCCTGGGCCAGGCGCAGGTTGACCATGGTCGGTGCGATATAGGTGAGGTTGTCACCGCCATCGAGGGCCAGGTTGACCTCGTTCTTGCGCTTGAACTCTTCGAACTTCTTGACGTCGGTGCCTTCCACCCAGCGGGCGGTGGAGACGTTGACCGCCTCGTAGATGGCCTCGACGTTGTACTCGCTCTTGAGGCGCGAAACCACCACGTCAAACTGCAGCACACCGACCGCGCCGACGATGAGATCGTTGCTGATCAACGGACGGAACACCTGTACCGCCCCCTCTTCGGAGAGCTGGACCAACCCCTTGAGCAGCTGCTTCTGCTTGAGCGGGTCGCGCAGGCGGATGCGGCGGAACAGTTCCGGTGCAAAGTTCGGGATACCGGTGAACTTGAGATCCTCACCCTGGGTGAAGGTGTCGCCGATCTGGATGGTACCGTGGTTGTGCAGACCGATAATGTCACCGGCGAAGGCGTCCTCCGCCTGCTCACGGTCACCAGCCATAAAGGTCACGGCGTCGGAGATGTTCACATCCTTGCCGATACGCACATGGCGCATCTTCATGCCCTTGCTGTAAGTGCCTGACACGATACGCATAAAGGCGATACGGTCACGGTGCTTCGGATCCATGTTTGCCTGGATCTTGAATACGAAACCGGAGAACTTCTCCTCGGTCGCCACCACTTCGCGGCTCTCGGCCTTGCGCGGCATGGGAGACGGCGCCCAGTCGGTCAGGCCATCCAGCATGTGGTCGACACCGAAGTTACCCAGTGCGGTACCGAAGAAGACCGGGGTCATCTCGCCAGCGATAAAGGCATCGTGATCGAACTCGGGAGAGGCGCCCTGCACCAGCTCCAGCTCGTCACGCAGTTGCTGAGCCAGATCTTCGCCGACAGCGGCATCCAGATCCGGGTTGTTCAGCCCCTTGACTACACGCTTCTCCTGGATGGTGTGGCCCTGACCGCTCTGATAGAGATAGGTCTCGTCCTTGTAGAGGTGATAGACACCCTTGAAGGATTTGCCGCAGCCGATAGGCCAGGTGATGGGGGCGCACATGATCTTCAGCTCGCGCTCCACCTCGTCCATCACTTCCATCGGATCGCGCACTTCGCGGTCCAGCTTGTTCATGAAGGTGAGGATGGGGGTATCACGCAGACGGGTCACTTCCATCAGCTTGCGGGTCCGGTCTTCAACACCCTTGGCGGCGTCGATGACCATCAGGCAGCAGTCGACCGCCGTCAGGGTACGGTAGGTATCTTCGGAGAAGTCCTCGTGACCCGGGGTGTCGAGCAGGTTGACGAGACAATCGGCATAGGGGAACTGCATCACCGAGGTGGTGATGGAGATACCACGCTGCTTCTCCATCTCCATCCAGTCGGATTTGGCGTGCTGGCCCGAGCCACGGCCCTTGACGGTACCGGCGCGCTGAATGGCCTGTCCGAACAGCAGGACTTTCTCGGTGATGGTGGTTTTACCCGCATCCGGGTGCGAAATGATCGCAAAAGTGCGTCTCTTGGAGACTTCACTCAGAAATTCAGCTGACATAATTCAACGTTCTTCTATTGAGCGGTGGCATCAGCCACCGTGGGAATAAATCCGGAATGCCGCTCACGGCACATGTATACGCAACGAAAGCCACGCCAGCTGGCGTCTTGCCAACCTGGTGGAGAGAGGGAGGAGGGTTGCGTTACATGGGTCTTCTCGCCTGAGTCAAAGCAAAATTGCGCGACATTATACCCGCGCGAGTGAAAAATACCCAGCCTGACAAGAGAGGATAATTTGGCTGCCCAGCAGTTCCACAGGTTCCAACTGAACAGAAAATCAAACGCTCCGAATCGGATGGCAGCATCCGGACCACGTGGATTTGGCCCCCTCCCCATGCCAGCAACAACCACTCTTGATAAATTTTCATACTTGGACTTTCCCTATCCAGCTACAAATATGTAAATCGTATCTACATAATGGAGAGGTCATTACATGAAACATTCCACCCTGCACAATCAACAGATCGTCATTATCGGTGGTACCTCGGGTCTTGGCCTGGCCACCGCCCAGCAAGCGATCGAGCAAGGCGCCAAGGTCATTATCGGCGGTTCCAGCCGTGAGCAGCTTGCCACTGCGCTGGCTGAACTGGGCCCAAATGCCAGTGGCCATCAACTGGATATTCTCGACGTCGACTCCATCAATCACTTTTTCAACCAGCTGGATTCGCTGGATCATCTCGTCATCACCGCCGCCGTCATGCGACCAGGCAGCTTTCTCACCGCTGCCATCGAGGATTTGAAAATCAACATGGACAGCCGCTTCTGGGGAAGTGTTCATGCGATCCGCGCCGCAGCACCCAAACTGTCCGAACGCGGCTCCATCGTGCTCACGTCCGGGATGGTGACGCGCCGCCCACAACTAGGTAAAGCACTCCCTGCCGTTGCAGCTGGCGCGGTTGAAACGCTGGCTCACAGTCTGGTTACCGAGCTGACCCCCCGTCGGATCAACGTCATCAACCCGGGCCCCATGCGCACTCCCATGTTGCTTAAAGCGCTGGGCAATGACCCACAAAAAGTGGCTGCCGTGGCGCAAAGCCTGCCGTTGAAGCGCTTGGGAGAGGGAGAGGATTATGCGCAGGCCGCGCTGTTCCTGATGAGCAATAACAACATGAATGGTGAAGTGCTTCATCTCAATGGTGGCAGCGCCTGGGCATAACGCCCTTCTGACGGTCTTCTGCGCTCGCGCTTGCCAATCTGTCATCGCAGGCAAGAACGAGCGCAGGGGACGAGCATCATCGCCGTATCAGTCTGCTCCCCAATAGCGATGACACCCTGGTGAGTGACAATACCCAGCCCGTCACTCGTCTGTCTCCACCCGGTTGCGCCCCGCCTCTTTCGCACGATACAGCGCATTGTCGGCACGCTGGATCAAGGCCGCCAGATCCTGATCATCGTCTCGCAGAGAGGCACACCCGATACTGATGGTTACCGGGTACGACATGCCGGGCAGCGCCCGGTTGGCGACCGATTGACGGATCCGCTCAGCCACCCGGCACGCCTCTTCAAGGCTGGTATCCGGCAGCAGGATCAAGAACTCTTCTCCGCCGGTACGCCCCAACTGCTCCTGGTGCCGCAGCTGACGATCTGCCGCCCGAGAGACCCATTGCAGCACCCTGTCTCCTTGATGATGTCCCAGGGTATCGTTGATCCGCTTGAAGTGATCGATATCGAACACCAGCAGACAAAATGGCGTGCCCTGCCTGCGAGCCTGCGCCAACATATCACTGCCCTGCCGCAGCACCCGACGGCGGTTGTTGATGCCGGTCAGCTCATCGGTAAAGGCCAGACGACGCATCCGACGGTTGCGATCAAGCAGCCACCCCATCGTCAGCAGCGCCAGTACCCCGCAGAGCACCATCACCACCAGCAGCCAGAAACGACGCTCCTTGACCTGCTCCAGCTCCTGCTGCTGCAACTGTTGCTCGACTCGCAGTCGCTCGTTCTCCCCCTCCTGACGGGCCAGCTCGAACTCGCCGCGAACCCAGGCCGTGCTCTGTTCCCGTAACAGCTGATCGAGCCGCTGCTCCTGCACCAGATGCTCCCGCAATGCAGCCAGCGCCGCCGGATAGTCGCCTTGCAACTCAAGCGCCCGACTGCGTACCCAGTAGAGCTCGAGCAAAAAGCGTACGTGCCCTTCCACCTTCAAGATCGGCTCAATCTTCTCAAGCGCACGCAAGGCTGGCACAGGTTCCTGCTCTTCGACTCTCAACCTCGCCCGCACCAGCTCGAGATGCGCATGGAGGATGGGGTCAACATCGGGAGAGAGCACCTTCGCCGCTTGTGCCAGCAAGCGTCCGGCATCAGCGGGGCGATCCAGCCCGAGCAGAGCCTCGGCCTGCATCACCATGCGTTCGGCATGCTCAATCAGATATTGAGGCTGATTATAAAAGGCCGCACTGCGTTCAAGCTCGCCCAGCGCATCCTGATAACGCCCGGTCTGCAGATAAACCATCGCCAGTTGATCACTTAGCCTTGCCGAGCCAAACCCGTCGTGACTTCTGGCAAAATGCTCGCTCAACCGGTTGAGGGTGGCGAGCGCTTCGGCGTAGAGGCCCATACGACGAAATGTGGCTGCAATCTCGAGCTGCGCCTGGTGATACCAGGTGGGCAACCCCAACTGCTCATAGATATTGTGCGCCTTGGTGAGATCCATCAGCCCCTGGCCTGAGACCCCCTGAAAAGACAGCATGGCCCCTCGGCGGGCCAGCGCCAGCGCCTCCAGCTTTGGCAAGGCGGCCTCTCTTGCCAGCCGCAGCCCCTCATCGTAATCATGACGAGCCTTCGCTACCTCGCCGAGCAGCTGATTGAACCAGCCGCGGCAAATCGTCAGCTCCGCCACGGCGGCGTCATCACCCTGCTCGCGCGCAATGGCCAGCATCCGCTCCGCATTGGCGATGGCGGTACGGGACTCCTGCATGTCATCGGCCGATTGAGCCCAGCAAGCCAGACGACTGATCCGCATCTGCTGCGACGGCGGATAAGCGTTGCCGTCCCGCTGCAAACGGGCAAGGCGCTCCCGCAGCAACTCGATCGGCTGATAGACCCGCTCCATCCCTCCCAGTTCATTTTCCAACTGCTCGGGGGACAAGGGTTTGGCTGCCAGCCCGAACACCGCCAGCAACAGCAGCAAGGCAAGTCGGCTCATACACACTCCGGATCAATGGGAAAGATCATCGGGCAAGCCGATACCGGAAAATCATCATCTTTTCCCCTGTAACAATGGTTGTAAAGGCTATCACCCGGACAGAGAGCCCGAATGGCAGGCTAGTCACATTTTACTGCGATATCATCGCGTTGGAATGAAAGCGGGGACGCACAGCGAAAAAGAGGGGGCGGGATAACAACCCAAGAGGGGTTGCCCCCTCCCGGTCACTAGTGATGCTGCCAGCGCCGCAGCAGCCGACCGCGCAGGCCGCAATCGAGCAGCCAGCTATTGTCAAAGACCCGTAACAGCGCCTGCTTGGCGTGGCGGGACATGGCGACGGCGTGAAAACGGGTCTGGCGCTGGCGATAGCGGTTCATCTGATCGAGCAGGGGATGAGGCAGGCTCTGGGCGATAAAGTCGGAGATGACCAGCACATCCGCCTTGGCAAAGGCGGGATCATCGAGCTTGGCCAGCGCCTTCTCCAGACAAGGCACCAGATCGGTACCGCCGTGAAAACTCATGGAGAGAAAGCGCTCCGCCTTGTCCAGACCGGTATCCGCGGTGATCTCGAGGGTCGCCACCTCGGTGGAGAAGAGCATCAGGTAGCAGCCGCGCTTCTCATCCATCGCCACCTTGAGCAGCGCCAGAAACAGCGCCTTGGCACACTCCTCGGGATATCCCCCCATAGAGCCGGAGGTATCGACGCAGACGATAAAGGGGCCCCGTTGCTGCAACTGCTGCCCACCCTGCTCCGGGGTGCGCAGCATGATGCGCTGACGCGGCAAGGTGCCACGTGACTGGTAGCTGAGCAGACGCCGCTCCAGATAGCGGCGATAGAACTCCAGCTCCAGCTCCGGCAGCCCCAGCATCACAGCTTCACTTGGCAGTAACCTCATCAGATCGTTCGCCTGATGGATGCCCACCAAATCGTCCGGCACATCGTCGCTGGGGGCTGGCTCCAGCTCCAGCACCTGAACCGGCGGCACAGGTTGCTCCTGCGCCCGCCGATCCCGCTCGCTGCGCCCGAGCAGGCCGGCAATCTCCGCCAGCAAGGGCTCGCGCTGCAACATGCGGGCATACTGCTTGACCAGCACCAGACTGCGCTTGTGCCAGTGCCCCTGCGCCAGATCCCAAAGGCCGCCCGCGGAGATCTGGTTGGGATCGAGGGCATCGGCCAAGGTGCGGCTCGCCAGCAGCTGATCTTCAATCTCCTGACGCTGCTTCTCCCGCTCCGCTTCGGCGATCTGCTGCTGCAGTTGCAGCAGGCTCCCCACCAGACTGGCGCGCCACTTGTCGATAAATAGCTGACGTAGCCCCTCGGTGGGGTGGGCCGTCAGCTGACGCACCAAGGATCTGGCCTCACCGGCGAAGGGGCTGTACTGCTCCAGCGACTCCAGTAGGCCGGGCAGGCGACCAATCAGCTCGGTCATCGGCAGTTGCCGGTGTGCCTGATAGAGCAGGTACTCCTGCTCCAGCGCCACCGGCACCGGCTTGTGACGGATCTCCTCGCCAAGCTGCTCGCCCCAGCTCTGCAGGCGCTTTTTCAGCAGCTTGCCCTGTAGCGGGGAGCGTTTGATAAATTCGGAAATCTTGGGTGAGGCTGCCAGCAGGAGCGCCACCTCACCCGCAAGCTCCCCTTCGCCAATCAGGAGCCCCAGATCAAGCATGCCGATCTCAAGCATGGGTGCTCCTTACTCATCCAGCCTTGGCAACCGCTCGCGCCACTGGGTCAGCTCGCTGCGCAGCAGTTCGAGATCCCGGTTCAGCACGAAGAAGCTGTCTTCCACCTGCTGCAACCAGCGTGAGTCGATAAAGAGGTGTTGCTGGTGACGCTCGAACAGGCTGCGCTGCTGCTTGAGCATCTGCATCACCTTGCCGACCTGAACCAGCTGCTCGTCGAGCGACTGCAACCAGGGCGCCAGCACCACCTCGGGGATGGCGTTGCGCTCCATCAGCACCAACGGGATCTGCTGGCGCTGGATATCGAGCACTTGCAGCCGCAGCTCATCGTCCAGCACCAGCTCGTAATGCCCCTCTTTCGGGTTGCCGAACTCATAACCCACCAGCGCCTCACCGGTGGGATGCCAATGGGAGAGCAGGGTGCGATCGAACACCAGGGTGCGGGTGAGGCGCTCGGGATCGCTGCCATCCAGCGGCGCCGGGGTGAGCAGATGGAAGTGCACCTGCTTGCCAAAGGGTCTGGCATTGGCAAGCGGGATCTCGATACCACGGGCCCGCCGGCCAAACCACTGCTTGCGCTGGCGGGCCTTTGTGCAAAGGCGCTGAGCCACGCTCTGTTTGAGCTGTTTGAACTGATCCCGCAACGCCAGCAGCTGACGGGTCAGCGCCAGTTGCTGATAGCCGTAAAGGCGGGAAAACTCGGTCATCATCTCCAGCAGGGCGGTGCGGGACTCCTCGTCATGCCAGAGACAATCCTTGAACAGCAGCAGATCTACCGGTGCGACCTCATCGCGGCCATTGAAGAAAGCGCTCGCCTTGATGAGCCGTACCGCCTTCTTCCAGCGGCGATCCGACACATAGCAGCGATGGGCCAGCTGGCTGTCGAGCTGCTGGCGCAGCTGATAGATGAGCTCGAAACAGGCATCCGGCAGGCGCACCTGTTCAATCTGGCTCTGCCACTGCTCGTACTCATCCCCCCGGATCTGCAGGGATTCCGGCAGGTTTTGGTGGGCGTGGCCATCGCTGGCCAGCATGGATTGAAAGTTGGCTTTCTCCTGCACCCGGTCCATCCAGATCCGCACCAGCATCCGGTCGTAGAGCGCTTCCAGCCCGCTGTCCTGCGCCGGCAGCTCGTTGGAGGCAGTCACCAGCAAGCGCATCGGGATGGGGTGCTGGCTGTCACCGTTGCGAAACTGCCGCTCGTTGATGGCGGTGAGCAGGGTGTTGAGGATGGCGGGGCCTGCCTTCCAGATCTCGTCGAGGAACACCACTTCGGCCTCCGGCAGATAACCTGTGGTGAGACGCAGATATTTGCCATCCTCTTTCAGCGCCTGAATGGAGAGGGGGCCAAACACCTCCTCCGGCGTACTGAAACGGGTCATCAGGTATTCAAAGTGGCGGGCGTCGTGAAAGGCCAGCTTGAGACGGCGGGCGATCAGGCTCTTGGCGATACCGGGTGGCCCCAGCAAGAAAACACTCTCACCGCTGAGGGCCGCCAGCAGACCGAGGCGCAGGGCATCCTGCCGTTCGTAGAGCCCCTCACCGAGGGCGGCCAGCAGCCGGGGCAAGCGCTCCTGGATGGGAATAAGACGCGCAGGGTTCTGGGCTTGAGCTAAAGACGACATAGAGAGTGTTCCGAAGCTGGGATGATGTTAGCCCCAAGGCGCGATATCCATTTGCTCGACCTTGGGTTTTGTCTTGTTATGATGTTTATTCTGGTATCTCTTGCCGCACAATACCCGCCTCTGGCAGGAAAAAACGCAAAGGCAGTGCGATACCATATCGGCAGCGTGCTGCGCCCATGCATAGCCAGTGTCGTGATGGCACCATGCCCGCATGCGCCAGATGATGCGTTGCAAAGGGTGCAGCAAAAGCGGTTCGAGTGTACCCTGCGCAACACAATTTTCCCCAATGCAGATCAAGAGTGAGTCGCCCCAGATGCAAGATCCCGTTCGTCAGAGCATGTTGGCCCGCATGGGCATTCAAAGCTGGCAACTGCGTCGTCCGGCATTGCTGGGTGCAGATCTCGCGCCCGAGCTTGCGCAAGATGCCGTGCAGCCCGACCAGACAGCACCGGCCACCCGCGCTCCGCTGCCCAGCGGCAAACTCTGGTTGCTGGCGCCTCAGCTGCCTGCCACCACGCTGCTGGCGGATATCTGCCAGTTGCTCGGCATGACCCCCGATGAGGTCTCACTGCTCAGCGAGCTGCCGCCTGCCGATCTGCAAACGGCGGGCGCCTCTCCTCTGCTCTGGCTGACGGAAGCCAACCCCGCACGGCCTGATGCGCTGATCTGCCCGCTCGCCCCCAGCGCCGCGCAAAAGCGCACCCTGTGGCAACAGCTGCGCCAACACCTTGCGGCCAACGCAGCGTGATCCTGCATCATGCCGCCAAGTCCCACTGTGATGCTGCTCTTTTTACCTGATTTTACAAATGCCGCCTCTGCAACCTCTGCTAACCACAGTGCCCAACATCTTGCCATCCGGAGCCCCCATGCCTGAGTTTCGTCCCCTTCTCGAGAGCGATTTCGACCTTGTCTACCCCATCGAACAAGCCGCTCACAAGGAGCCCTGGAGCCAGGCCAACCTGCTCTCCTGCTTCGGTCCTCGCTATCTCAACGGTTTGATGCTGGTCGATGGCCGCCCGGCGGGCTTCTATATCTCGGATCTGGTGGCCGGTGACAGCTCGCTGATGAACATCTGCGTGCATCCGGCGTGTCAGGGCAAGGGGTTGGGACGGGCGCTGTTGCAGGCCTATCTGGCGCGCAGCAAGCAAGCCGGGGCAGAGGCCTGGTTTCTCGAGGTGCGGGCCGGTAACCAGACCGCCATCAACCTCTACGAGAGCGCCGGTTTTGCCGAGTATTGCCGCCGCGCCGACTACTACGGCACCGGCAACGACAGGGAAGATGCGGTGTTGATGTCGCGACTGTTCGATTTCGGCTGATCCAGCCTGTTCGTCGTGCCCAAGCCTTTTGTCCCCCTCAATCGAGGGGGGCGTTGTCCAGCGCGGGATCCTGCAAGGCCAGGGTGGTATGCACTACCGCCTCGAATCCGGCACCGGAGAGCGGCATATAGAAGCCCCGCTGCCAGGTTTTTCCAGGCATCCAGATCTGATCGATATCCACCACTATCTTGATGGGTCTGAGGGGCTGGCCCGGCTGCTGGATATAGATGCCGGGCGGCGTGGCGACTTTGGGAAAGCGGCGCAGGATCCGCTCGCTGCCATCCCCCTTGCCCGGGTTGAGCCGCACCTTCACCAGCCGGGTAAGCGGGCCAGCCATCTCCTTGCTCTGCCAGAATTTCTTCTCCAGATCGCCGCAGCGGCGGCACTTGGGGGTCTCCAGCACATAGAGCAGCGGATAGCCCAACGCCAGCGCCTGTTGCTGCGCCTGCTGATACCCCTCGGCCCCCTGATACCAGGGATTGGCGGGCCCCTGTGATGACGTTCCGGCAAAGAACCAAAACACAGCGCCCCCCACCACCATCAGCCCGACCGCGGCCAACGCCCCTTTCACCCACAGATTCATATCGTTAACCCTCTCTCTGCCTCCTAGCAGTATCGGCCAGTCTGCGCAAAGGGAGAGCTATTTGCGCTCTTTGTGATCCAAGACAAACGGCGAACACTTGTAAGCTGTAATGTTGGAGTTTAAACTCTAGCCCGATTTTTAGTGCCCTCGCGGGCGTACAACTGTAATTAAAGGATGTTTAACTGATGCCGAAGCTTCATCTGGTTCGACTGATGCGTGAACGTATTGCCCAGCTTGGCAACAAGGCTGCCCTGCGGGTTCAGCAAGATGGCCAGTGGCGCGCCATCGGCTGGCGTACTCTGGGCCAGGCCATGGACTACTGCGCACAGGCGCTGATCCGTGCCGGCCACCAGCCAACCGAAATGGTCGGCATCTATGCCCGCAACATGCCGGAGTGGACCCAGGCCGATCTCGGCATCCTTGCCGCCCGCGGCGTCAGCGTCCCTATCTACCCCACCAGCACGCTCGATCAGCTGCGCTACATCGTCAAAGATGCCGGCATCAAGGTGCTGTTCGTTGGCGAACAACCTCAGTTCGATCAGGCGCTGCAACTGATTGAAAGCGGCGAGATCCGCCAGCTCATCGCCCTCGACGGCAACGTCAATCTGCGCGGCTGCGAGCAGGCGAGCCACTTCCAGACATTTCTGGTCTCCGGCAACCATCAGCCCAGCGAGCAGGAGCTGCGCGAGCGAGAAACCCAGTACCGGATGGATGATCTGCTGACCCTGATCTACACCTCCGGCACCACAGGCGAGCCCAAGGGGGTCATGCTCGACTTCAGCAACATCGCCGCCTGTTTCGAGATGCACAACAGCCGCCTCGACCTCAATCAGCAGGATGTGTCGCTCTGCATGCTGCCGCTCAGCCACGTGTTCGAGCGGGCCTGGAGCTACTACGTGCTCTATTGCGGCGCCGAGAACGTCTATATCCGCGATCCACAGAAGGTGATGGATGTGATTGGCGAGGTGCAGCCGACCGTGATGTGCGCCGTTCCGCGACTCTACGAGAAGGCCTACGCCATGATCCAGGCCAAAGTTGCTCAGGCTCCGGCTCTGCGTCGCGCCCTGTTTGGCTGGGCGACCAAGGTCGGAAAACAGATGGTTGCCACCCGTCAGGCTGGCAAGTCCGCTTCCCCGCTGCTCTACGGCCAGCTCTGGCTCGCCGAGCGACTGGTGTTTCGCAAGCTGCGCGCCCGTTTTGGCGGTCGTACCCGCTTCCTGCCGGTGGTGGGCGCCCGTCTGGCCGACGATGTGAACCTCTTCTTCCAGGCGATGGGGCTCAATCTCAAGTACGGCTACGGCATGACCGAGACCACCGCCACCGTCTGCTGCTATGAAGACAGCCAGTTCAAGTTGGGCTCCATCGGCACGGCACTGAACGGCATCGAGGTGAAGCTGGGTGAGAACAACGAGCTGCTGGTGCGCTCCCCCACAGTAATGCGCGGCTACTACAACAAGCCGGAGGCGACCGCCGAAGTGATGACCGAGGATGGCTTCCTGCGTACCGGCGATGCAGGTGAGCTCGACAGCCAGGGCAATATCTACTTCACCGAGCGCCTCAAGGAGCTGATGAAGACCTCCAACGGCAAGTACGTGGCCCCGCAACTGGTGGAAGGGACCATCGGCAAGGATCGCTTTATCGAGCAGATCGCCATCGTCGCCGATGCCCGTCACTTCGTCTCGGCGCTGATCGTCCCCTGCTTCGAGTCGCTGGAGGAGTACGCCCGCTCCATCAACCTGCAGTACCAGTGCAAGACCGAGCTGCTGCGCCACTCCCGGGTGATGGAGTTCTTCGAAGCCCGCATCGCCGACTTGCAAAAAGAGCTGGCCAAGTTCGAGCAGGTGAAGAAGTTCACCCTGCTGCCGAGCGCCTTCTCCATGGAGCTGGGTGAGTTGACCCCCACCATGAAGCTGCGCCGCAAGATCATCGAGGCAAAATACCAGAGCGAAATCGAGGCCATGTATAACCACGTCTGATATCGCTCAGGCTCAGAGGAATAAAAAAGCCGCTCACTCGAGCGGCTTTTTGCTGTGACTTTATATAAATTTATTCTCATAAATTCCTGCAGAACCATTAGAGATAGACCAAAGTCGCGTTGTTAGTAACATGATGTGAGTTATCATCAACTAAATAGACAGTGCCTTTATATTCAGAACTAGATACCTCAATACCTTTTCCTGAATAAAATATTTTTGCAGCCTCGGCTATACTTTCACAATTATTCTCAAACGTAATTTCAAATATTCTTGATGATGCTTCTTCATCAAAACTCCAAACACCACCATGGAAAACAAATACTGGTGATGTTATGTTTCTCATCTTACTGAACGCATCCAACGCCAAGTCATTAAGTTTTATCTCAAAGCAATCGCCAATGGCTTTTCTTAAGTAGTAATCATCAAGAAAAGCATTATTTGCAATTTTATTCACAGTCCCACGTATTAATTTGTAGTATTCTGTTTCATTAAAACCAAGCTCTTTAAAAAAGAGATAAGACAAAAGAATAAGAATTCTATTTTTTATAGTAAAGTTAACAAAGTGATCTTTTGTATTATTTATTTCACTCACATTAGAGTGCGCAACAGAATCCCTAACTTTTTTAATTTTTAAAAAATTCCGTTCATTCAAACCACACCATTTAATGAAACCATCAGATAGTTCGTCAACCATATTCATATACCTGACTTTAAATGATGGCTGATTCATTACGACTATTATATTGCTTTGTTCCTTATCAAACTCCTCCTGTAGTTCAGATGACAAGAAACTTTTTAAATTTAAAAGCGCAGCATTAAGCTTGCTAATCAACTTGGATTTTTTATTTCTAATCCCATATTTCTCCTCTAAATAAGAGTCTAACAAAGATACGACACCTAAGATGTTATACTCCCAATAACCTTCGTACATCAGCATGCCACGAAATCTTGACCATATAGAATCTTTGAAATTCATTCCAAATAAATTCCTGAAGGCTAGTTCCCATTGCTCATTACTTAAGGCTTTTAAATCTAATAAGCATGACTCATTCTTCAATAATTTATTGTGCACAGAGAAGGGAATGTAAATTTCCGCACAGGATTCTTTACCAACAAAATTTGCCTTTAGCCTACTGATATTTAAAGGATGCATTAGCAATATGGAGAAGAAACCTAGTAACCGCATTAGATAACTCTTGGCATCTTCAATTGATATTGGGGTGTTATTAAAGGATAGCCTTATAAAATGGCTATCAACTGCCAAGTAGGCACGACTAGATTCAGAATCTCTTTTTAAGCTTGAAGCCCAATCATCAGAAACAGTGACCTGTTCTAGTGATACTAAAAAATTTGATCTAGGTCTAGTGATAACAAATTGTTTTTCATCTATTTTATTTTCCCACGACGAATTATCCATAGCGACAGACAAACCATCTATATAGATATCTAGCGCAGATATTCCACTTGATGAAATTATTTCTTGTGTTGATAAAAACTCAGCAAAAACAGAACCAAAACCAACTTCACACTGACATAAGAAAACAGAGTCACCATTAAGTTCACATTCAAGTATATCTATCTTTTCACCTTGCTTTACAAGGTCACGAAAAGCCCACCAACCATCTTGTACATTAAATAAAATTTGTTTCCCACCGCCATAGCTAAGCGTTCCGTGATACTTTTTCTCTTTAATTATTATAACTGCACTAACTGTCACTTCATCTAAACAAGAAATCAACATAGCTAAATATCCAACCCACAAAAAAGGCCGCTTCATGCGGCCTTGGTTTTAATTTAATCTATCATTATTAGAACCAAAATAATCGGCCAGGAAGTCATCGAACGACAGGCTGTCGCTGCGCTCGCGTTCGCGCTGTTTGGCCAGCGAATCCTTCGCCTCACCGGCAAAGTAGGCCTCATCCCAGTACTGCAGCTCCCCTGCCAGCAGCTCCTCGCGATAGCGGGTCGCCAGGTTGTCGCCGTAGCAGCCGTTGTCTTTGCCACTCTCCAGCAGCTCCTTGAGCATGCGGGCGGAATAGGTGAGCTCGGGGTCGAGCAGCTTCTCGCGATGCATCGCCAGCGTCTCGCGATAGCGGTTGCGGCCGCAGCAGCGATCCAGCAGATCGGCCACCTGAGCCAGCTCGTCAAACAGTTTGAGGCCGTACTCTTTGAGGCCAATGGCATTGCCCTGCTCATCTTCAAGCATCAGGCCGGGACGACGCCCTTCCAGCACCACCTTGTTCTGGTTGCGGCGGTTGCGGGCAATCTCTTCGTCACTCAGCACCGGAGAGGGGCGCAGCAGGCACCAGACCAGGAACAGATCGAAGAAGCGGATCTGGTCTGCGTCGATGCCGAGCGGGGTGAAGGGATTGACGTCCACAGTCCGCAGCTCGATGTATTCGATGCCGCGCTGATCCAGCGCATCCGAGGGCTTCTCGCCGCTGCGCGGGGTACGCTTGGGGCGGATTGGGGCGTAGAGCTCATTCTCCAGCTGCAACACGTTGTCGTTGAGCTGACGATACTCCCCATCCACCTTGACCCCAATCTTGGCAAAGTCGGGATTGTGGGTGTTGATGGCACGGCGCAGGCTGCTGACATAGGCCGGCAGATTGTCGTGACTGATCTTGAGCCCAGCCTGTGCGCTGTTGGTATAGCCAAGATCAGAGAGACGCAGCGCGGTGGCGTAAGGTAGATAGAGGGTGCCCTTGCCGGTCTTCTCGAACGGCAGGTTGCTCTTGCGCCCTTTGAGGAAGGATTCGCAGATGGCCGGGGAGGCGCCGAACAGATAGGGTACCAGCCAGCCGAAGCGGTAGACGTTGCGAATAAGCCCCATGTATTTATCGGAGATAAAGCGCTGGCTGCAGCACCCTTCGCACACCAGATCCTGCCACTCGCTCCAGAAGCTGTCTGGCATGGAGAAATTGAAGTGCACTCCGGCGATCACCTGCATCAGGCTGCCGTAGCGGTTCTTCAAGCCCTGACGGTAGAGGGTCTTCATCCTGCCGATGTTGGAGCTGCCGTACTGGGCCAGCCGGATGCTCTCTTCCCCGCCGACGAAGCAGGGCATGGAGAGCGGCCAAATCCGCTCGTCACCCAGATGCTGAATCACATGGTGATGGATGTCGCCGAGCTGCTCCATCAGGCTGTCGATGGAGTCGGTAGCCGGGGTGATGAACTCCAGCAGGCTCTCCGAGTAGTCGGTGGTGATGTTGGGATGGGTCAGGGCCGAGCCCAGCGACCGGGGATGGTCACTCTGGGCGAGTCGGCCATCCGGCGTGATGCGCAGACATTCACGCTCGATCCCGCGCCGGATCCCCTTGAGAGCAGTCAATCGCTCGGGAGATCCCAGCGCAGTCAGCAACTCGGTGAGTGACAAGCTTGTTGTAGTCATATTCACGGCTCATGTGAGGCCGCCCCATCCGGGGCGGCTCTTGATTTTTATAAAGCGTCAGTTACGGCAACTGCAGCGGATAGATGGGAAGATGAAGCTCCTTCAGGGGTTTTTCAAGCTTTTGCTTGTCTCCCACCACCACGATCACCATGTCGGCCGGATTGAGCCAGCGGGCTGCACTCGCCTTGAGCGTCTCGGCCGACACCGTCTTGATCAGGTTGTTCTGGGCCTGCACATAGTCCGGTTTCAGGTCATACATCACCATCTGCAGCAGGAAGCCCGCCTTCTGGCCCAAGGTCTCGTAAGAGAGGGCATCCTGCTGGGAAACCGCGCTGCGCATATAGGCCAGCTCGACCGGCGTCGGGCCGCTCTTGCGGTAGTTGTCCATCTCCTTGAGGAACTGGCGAATGGCATCCACGGTCGCATCGGTACGCACATTGGCGCCGGTGGCAAAGGTACCCACCTCGCGGTTGGCGGAGAAGCCGGAGCTGGCACCGTAGGTGTAGCCCTTGTCTTCGCGCAGGTTGAGGTTGATGCGGCTGTTGAAGTTGCCACCCAGATTGAAGTTCATCAGCCCGGCGGTGAAGTAGTCACCCGTGGTATCGAACGGCATGGCGCGGCGGCCAATGCGGATCACCGACTGGGGCGCCCCCGGTTTGTCCACCAGATAGATGCCCGGCTTGGCCTGCTTGCCCTTGAGTTTGAGATCCCCCAGAGCCGGCGTCGCCCCTTTCCAGTCGCTCAGGAAGCCGAGCTGCTCTTCGATCAGCTTCTGGCTCACATCGCCCGCCACCACAACCTTGCCATTGGAGGGGTTGTAGTAGGCCTGATAGTAGTGCTTCACATCCGCCAGCGTCAGCTTGGCCACATCGGCAGGTACCCCGTCGGAGGGTTGGCCAAGGCGGTTGTTCTTGCCATAGACCAGCTCGCGGAA
Organism: Aeromonas sp. Y318-3; assembly: GCF_027706185.1. Taxonomy (NCBI): domain Bacteria; kingdom Pseudomonadati; phylum Pseudomonadota; class Gammaproteobacteria; order Aeromonadales; family Aeromonadaceae; genus Aeromonas; species Aeromonas sp. Y318-3. The sequence goes on along the minus strand of NZ_JAPDCN010000006.1, from coordinate 164,345 downwards.
TGCCTGTCCCGCCAGCCATTCAGGCTGCTGCTGGGCCTGCTGCATCCCTTGCAGCATTTGCGCCTTGACCCGCTCGAAGTCCGCCTCCCGCATACCGGGGCGCTCGAACACTTCGCGCACCAGCGCCAGCGTCTGTGGCAACTTGTCGGCCAGCGAGCTGATGGTGATCAGCGTGTTGTACTGGGCACTGGAGACATCGATGGAAGATCCCAGCTTTTGCAGCTCGTCGCTGAGCTGCCCCTCGGTCAGGCGCACCGACCCCTGCCCCATCATGGCGGCGGTCAGATTGGCCAGCCCAAACTGCCCCTTCTCCTCGGCCCGGATACCGCCCGGCAGGGCGATCATGATGGAAACTGCGGGGATCTCGTCACTTCGGGTGCCGATGATCTCGATGTTCTTGTCGAGTTTGCCGTGCCAGATGGCGGGCACCTTGACGCTCACCGCATCGGCCGCTTTGGGCTGTACGCTGCGATCGAAACTGTCTTTTACCGGTCGCTCGGCCAGCGCCTGCTCATGCTTGCTGTAGTCCGGCAGCTCGCGTTTGGCCGGAGTGAAATTCGGGGTGGCGACCTGCCACTCGGCCTTGCCTTTCGGCACCACGCTCAGCACTACCGCCGGCTTGTTGGCAATGAACTGGTCGTAGGCGGTTTTGACCTGCTCCGGCGTCACCTTGCCGATGGCGTCGAGGGTCTTGAAGACGTAGTTGGGATCCTGAGCAAACACCTGACCCATGGCGAGCTGGCTCACCTTGCCGGAGACGCTGTCGAGCCCCCAGATAGCCGAGGCACGATAGCTGTTGATCGCCTTCTCCAGATCCTCCGGCTTGAGGCCGCGCTGGGCGAACTCGCCGATCACCTTGTCCACCTCCGCCTTGAGGGTCTTGAGGCTGCCATCCACCGCCGGGTTGGGGTAGGCGTAGACGGTCAGGGTACAGGCCAGCTCTTCGCAGTAGTGCGAGGCGCCCGCATCGATCGCCTTGCCGGTCTTGACCAGCGACTGGTAGAGCATGGAGCTGGCGCTGCCGCCGAGCACGTCGGCAAACATATCGAGTGCCGGCTCCTGCGGGTCACCAAGGGACACGGTCGGATAGCTGATATAGAGCAGCGGCAGGTGCACCTTGTCCTGCAGCGTCACGTAGCGGGTCTCGGGCAGGGTGACCGGTTTTGGCGTCGGCTCGGCCACGTCCGGGCCGCGCGGGATGGAGCCAAAGTACTTCTCGATCCAGTCGAGGGCCTGCTTGGTATCAAAATCGCCGCCCAGGGTCAGAGTCGCATTGTTGGGGCCATACCAGCGCAGGAAGAACTGCTTGAGGTCGTTGACGTCAACCCGGTCGAGATCCTCCACATAGCCGATGGGCTGCCAGGAGTAGGGGTGAATGCGCGGATAGAGCGCCTCGCCCACCTTCTCGCTCACCAAACCGTAGGGTTGGTTGTCGATGCGCTGGGCCCGCTCGTTCTTGACGGTAGCGCGCTGGATCTCGAACTTTTTCTGGCTCACCGCATCGAGCAGGAAGCCCATCCGGTCGGCCTCCAGCCACAGCACCTTCTCCAGCTGGTTGGCCGGCACGGTTTCGTAGTAGTTGGTGCGGTCCTTGTTGGTGGTGCCGTTCATGTCACCACCGGCTTCGTTGATGATCCGCATATGCTCCTGATCACCGACGTGCTTGGAGCCCTGGAACATCATGTGCTCGAAGAAGTGGGCAAAACCGGACTTGCCGACCGTCTCCCGTGACGACCCGACGTGATAGGTCACGTCGAGATGTACCAGCGGATCGGATTTGTCGGGCGCCAGAATGACGGTCAGGCCGTTGTCCAGCTTGTACATCTGATAAGGGATGGCGAGCTTGCCCTCCTCCTTGACCTGCTCGGAGACCAGAGTCGGAGCCGCCAGCACGGGCAGGGTGAAGCCCAGCAGAATGGTTAAAGGTATGACTTTGTTCACGGTAACCTCGTGAGTGACAAAAAGGGCTAGAAGATCTGACTGGCCAGTAGAAATACCAGAGCGTAACGCAACAATTTGCCGAGCCCTATCAGAACAAGAGAGCGCCAGAAGGAGAGGCGCAGCCAGCCGGCCAGCAGACAGAGTCCATCACCGACCACCGGCGTCCAGGCAAGCAGCAGACACCAGTGGCCATGTTGTTTGAGCCAGCCGAGGGCTTTTTGTTCCCCACGGCCTTGAAAATCTTCCGGTTTTTTCTTGAAGGTGGCGAGCCAGCCGAGCCACCAGGTAGTCATGGAACCGAGGGTATTGCCCAGCGTCGCCCACAGCAGCAGGCTCGCCATGCTCCACTCCCCCTTGGCCGCCATAGCCCCCAGCAGCACTTCCGAGCTGCCGGGCAGCAGGGTGGCGGAGGTAAAGGCGCTTAAAAAGAGCCACCCCAGCCCCATCTCCATCATCTCGCTCATCCGGGATAGTCATCGGCCGCAGGCATCCGCAGCAGCAGCTTGCCACGTACATGGCCCCCTTCGATGCGCTGATGGGCCAGCGCCCCCTCGCTCAGGGCAAATTCACCGGCGATGGCAATCTTTACTTCGCCCTGCCGCAGCAGCATCAACATCTGGCTCAACTGCTTCTGGTCGGGGTGAACCAGCATGCCGACCACCTCGATACCCGCCGCAGCCCCAGCATCCTTGATCTGCTGGGCGGTAATGGTAGGCACAGTCACCAGGCGGCCACCCGGCTTGACGCAGGCGAGCGCCGCCTTGCCGTTCTCGCCGCCTACCAGATCCAGCACCAGATCGACCTGACAGGCCTCTGCCACCACCCGTGCCGGCCAGTTCGCATCATGGTAATCCACCATCCAGCGCGCCCCCAGAGCGTGCAGGAAGCCATGGTTGTCCGGGCTGGCGGTAGCCACCACCTCGGCGCCATAGGCGCTGGCAAACTGCACCGCAAGATGGCCGACACCACCAGCACCGGCGAGGATCAAGACCCGCTGACCGCTCTTGAGGCCGCCGTGCTCAAGCAGCCCCTGCCAGGCGGTGAGACCGGCCAGCGGCAGCGCAGCTCCCTGCTGAAGGCTCACGCCGTCAAGCTTGACCAGCTCGCTCTCACTTGCCACCACAGACTCCCCGTAGCCACCGGCGGTAAGGGGAAACCCAACCATGCCGCACACCAGATCCCCCTCGATCAGCGAGGTCACGCCGGGGCCTACCTTCTCCACCACGCCGGAGATGTCATAACCCGGTGTCCAGGGCAGCTTGTCCTTGTTCTGGGCCGCCGCCCAGCCAAGACCGGCACGGGTTTTGGCATCGATGGGGTTCACCCCCGCAAAGCAGATGCGCACCCGCACTTCGCCATCGGCAGGCACCTTATCGAGGGAAGGGTTGAGCTTGAGTACCGAGGGGTCACCGAATGCGGTAATCTGTAGTTGCGTCATTGCACAATCCATCCTGTTGATTGATCAAGGGTCAACAGAATAACAGCGAGGGCACCATGGCTCGAATGTTTCTTATTCCTCTGTTGCTGGCACTGGGGTGGTGGGCATTTCTGCTCTACTTCCGCATCCCGCTCAAACAGGGGGCCAAGGGGTTTTACTGGATCATCGGCATCGGTGGCGGACTGGCCGCCTTCCTCAGCCTGATGATGGTGCTGACTCACTGAGTGCAACAGCCACTCGATAACGAAAAAGGCCACCGAGTTTCGGTGGCCTTCTCACTATCCGGGTTGCTGCTCCAGCGCCGGATTGAGGTAGTAGTGTCGATTGCTCCCCTGCCCCAGCACCCCTTGCGACAGCAGATGGTGGAACACCCGATCCACCTCCTCCAGCGAGAGTGACAGCGCCTGTGCCACCGAGCGCTTGCTGCACTTTAGCTCACCACTCATCAGCGCACCGCGCACCTGCGCCAGCACTTCGGGGGCTGGCTCTGGGGGCATGATGGGCTCAGGCTGGGCTGCCATCGCCAACGCTGCCTGCGCCTCTCTGCGAGCATGCTCCTGCTGCCAGCGCCACATCCGGCGAAAGCGGTTCTCCTCACCGATCAGGCTGACGAAGAAGGCGCCGAACACGTCGAGCAGCACCGAGAGGAAGCAGACCAGCAGGAACTGCACCTGACTGATGCTCATCCCCACCCCATCCGCCAGGCTGCTCATCAGCCCCAGCATGGAGGATTGTTCGTTGACCGGCTTGGCATCGCGCTGCTGGCGCAGCTCATCCTGCTGCAAGCGCAGCTTGGTGTTGGCGTGCTGCAACGAGGAGACGCCACTGGAAATGCGTTCCAGCTCGATGTATTTGCGGGCCGCCTCCTCGTTGAGCTGGATCTGCCGCTCGATGCTGGCGATCTGCTCGTCGAAACGGGCCAGCTCCCGCTCATGGCGCGCCTGCTGGCTCAGCACCGTGTTGGTGGCGCTGTTGATGCCACCGATACTGCCGCCGATGGAGATGGCCGCCAGCACGCTGTAAAACAGCAGCGACCAGAAAGCGCCACTCAGATCCCGCCGCGCCTTGCGCTCGCCGTACTCGTACCAGACGTAAAACTTGCCCAGCTCGAAGATGATGGCCAAGCCGCCGAACAGCCACTTCATCAGCGGGTTGTCATCGATGGAGAGGAACAGCAGCAGGGAGAAGATAATGGAAGCCAGAATGGCCAACCCGGTGAAACTGTATACCGTCGTCAGAGCAAACAACCCCTTGGGGTAGCGCAATGTGGAGGAGTCCTGTGTGGTCATGATGAAGGGGTGTGCTGTGCAGGAAAAGTTGGCTGCCGATTATAGTCGCCAGACTCGCCCAGAGAAGGGCAAATGACTGAATTCCTTCAGATTGGCAACCAGCTGCCCAGAGTGCGACCAAAACGGACAAATCGGCAGCAGAAAAGCGATACAATCCCTCCCTGACTTGATCATGTAGTGAGATGGGGAACAGTTCCGCCCGGGTTCAGCTCCGGTCTGTACACTCATCCACCGTTGCAATTATCCGAGGCCATCATGAACAGTAAGACCACTTTGCTACTCTCCCTTCTTCTGGTTACCGGCAGCGCCGCAGCGACACAGCAATATCAAGAGAGCAGTGGCTCCGAATTCTCCGTCGATGAGCTTAAATTCAATCTGGACTGGGATGACAAGCAGTTCGGCTGGACCCAGAACGACTGCCTCGACTTGGGGGTCGGCGAAACCGCCCCAGCCGACTGCAGGGCGGTCAAATTCAATCTGGAAGATGAAGAGAACCGCAACCAGCCACCGCAAACCAACCAGATCCCTGCCAACTCGCAGAGTGGCCAATAACAACGGGAGTACCCTTGCGATGACCCAAACCAAACACAACCCCGTTATCCAGCGTGGCGCCCTGCTGCTCTCCCTGCTGATGGCACATGGCATCGCGGTTGCGGCACCGCCAAGCAAAAATAGCGATGCCATCAAGATCTCCGGTGATGACATCAAGATCAATCTCGACTGGGATGACAAAGAGTACGACTGGTGGCAGGACAACTGTCTGGATCTTGGCATTGGCGACAGCCGGATCAAACTCAACTGCGACAAGATGGATGGCAAGTACCGGGATCACTACAACCGCAGCATCCACAGCGGCAATAACCCCGGGCAAGGTCACGACAAACAGAAGGATAAAAACAAGGGTAACGGCAAGAAAAACTGACCGCCCCCTTTCCTTATGCAGCTGGGGCCTGGTGCCCCTGTGCTGATTGTTTTACCAATAATTCTCCGCACTGATATTGCCCGGCGCACGCCGCAGATTCTTGGCCAACCCCAGCGCCAGCAAGGTCTGCTGGGTCTCTTTCACCATCTCCGGATTGCCGCAGATCAGCACCTGACTCAGCTCGGGTGAGAACTCCAATCCCACCCGCTGCTGCAGCTGACCATTGGCAATCGCCGCCGGGATCCGCCCTGCCATTGCATCGGGCCAGGGCTCGCGGCTGACAAAGGGGACATAGCGAAAGCGCTCGCCATATTGCTCGGCAAAGCTGGCGATCAAATCCTGATAGCTCAGCTCTTCGCCTTTACGTACCCCATGCACCAGCACCAGATTCTCGAAACGGTTGAAGGCATCGCCCTCGGCCAGCATGGAGAGGAAGGGGCCGACGGCAGTGCCGGTCGAGAGCAACCAGAGATCACGCCCGGCGGGCACCTCATCCAGCGTCAGAAAGCCGGTGGCCTGGGATTGCACCAGCAGGGTATCGCCTGCTTGCAGCGAGCCGAGGGACGGAGTCAGCTCACCGCTCGGGATCTCGACCAGATAGAACTCGTGGTATGGCGCAGAGGGGGGATTGACGAAGGAGTAGGCGCGCTGAATACGGCGATCGCCCTGCTCGAGGGCCAGCTTGGTGAATTGGCCTGCCTTGTAGGGAGCCAGCTCGGCCGCTACCCGCAGGGAGAAAAGGGTGGGTGTCCATTCGATGCGTTCAATGACGCGACCTTCTACCCAAGCCATAAAGATCTCCTCCAGTGGAACAGACCTTCACTCTACCCCCGGGCCGGAAAATAAAAAACCCGCGCAAAAGCGCGGGTTTTCTCTGCAAAAGCGAATCGCTATTACAGGGCAACAACCTGGATCTGTACGGTTGCTTTAACGTCAGCGTGCAGCTGAACAGCAACTTCGTAGTCACCGGTGTTACGCAGAACGTTGCCCATGCGGACTTCGCTCTTGGCAACGGCTACGCCGGCAGCAGTGATGGCTTCAGCCACGTCACGGGTACCGATGGAACCGAACAGCTTGCCTTCGTCGCCAGACTTGGAAGCGATAACCACGGTAGCCAGTTCGGCCAGCTTGGCAGCACGCTCTTCAGCAGCAGCTTTGTTGGCAGCCAGTTTGGCTTCCAGCTCAGCGCGACGAGCACCGAAAGCTTCGATGTTGGCCTTGGTGGCCATAACAGCTTTGCCTTGCGGGATCAGGTAGTTACGGGCATAACCAGATTTCACGGAAACTTGGTCACCCAGACCGCCCAGTTTGGCGATTTTGTCGAGCAGGATAACTTGCATTACCTTTCCTCTATAAATTTCGTTGAGTTAGGCTTAAGTGCCGGGCCGATTCTTACTTGTTGTGCAGATCGGTGTACGGCAGCAGAGCCAGGTAACGAGCACGCTTGATGGCGCGTGCCAGCTGACGCTGATACTTGGCGCGGGTACCGGTGATACGGCTCGGTACGATCTTGCCAGATTCAGTGATGTAGTTTTTCAGAGTAACGATATCTTTGTAGTCGATCTCGGTAACGTTCTCGGCGGTGAAGCGGCAGAACTTACGACGACGGAAATAACGTGCCATGGCCTTTATCCTCTAGTCAGTGATCCAGAATTACTCTTCGGAAGCAGCTTCAGTAGCTTCTTCGCGGCGCTCGTCGTCACGACGGGTGAAGCGCTCTTCTTTGGCCTTGGCCATCGGAGAAACTTCAGTCACGGCGTGCTTGGTGCGCATGATCATGTTGCGGATAACGGCATCGTTGAAGCGGAAGTTGGTTTCCAGCTCATCGATAACGGCTTGCTCTGCTTCTACGTTCATCAGAACGTAGTGGGCTTTGTGCAGTTTGTCGATCGGGTAAGCCAGCTGACGGCGGCCCCAATCTTCCAGGCGATGAATGGTACCACCGGAGGTGGTGATGGCGCCGGTGTAACGCTCGATCATGCCGGGAACTTGCTCGCTCTGGTCCGGATGAACCATGAAGACGATTTCGTAATGACGCATTTTAGCTCCTTACGGATTAATTCAGCCTCCGCCCAGGTGCAGCCAGACCTCGGAGGCAAGGAACATAAAGGTGTTTAGTCGCTGCTTTTCTAGGGCGGCGTATTGTACGAAATCACATCCCTCACTGCAACTGACCGCCTTAAATGTTTTTCCCGATGGAAATCATCAGAAACAACAATTGATAATGATTATCACTTAGATCTATTCTCTCTCCATATCCTTATGGAGGGTGATGCCATGCAACCCGCACTGACGACTACGATTCCAGCCCGCAAATTCAAACTGACCCTGCTCGGGCCTGCCTTTATCGCCGCCATCGGCTATATCGACCCGGGCAACTTCGCCACCAATATTCAGGCGGGCTCTACCTTTGGCTACCAACTGCTCTGGGTGGTGGTATGGGCCAACCTGATGGCCATGCTGGTGCAGACCCTCTCGGCCAAACTTGGCATCGTCACCGGCAAGAATCTGGCGGAGCACATCCGCGACCGACTGCCAAAACCGGCGGTCTGGGCCTACTGGGTGCAGGCAGAGATCATCGCCATGGCCACCGATCTCGCCGAATTTATCGGCGCCGCAGTCGGCTTCAAGCTGCTGCTTGGCGTGACCTTGCTTGAAGGAGCCTGTATCACCGCCGTGGTGACCTGGGGGATCCTGATGTTGCAATCCCGTGGTCAGAAACCGCTGGAGTTTGTGGTCGGTGGCCTGCTGCTGTTTGTCGCGGCGGCCTACATCGTCGAACTGATCTTCTCCCGCCCCCATCTACCCAGCCTGCTGGAAGGGGCCCTCTTCCCCGGTCTGCCCAACAGCGATGCCGTCTATCTGGCCGCCGGTGTGCTCGGTGCTACCGTGATGCCCCACGTTATCTATCTGCACTCGGCACTGACCCAGCACACGCAGGATCAGGGCTCGGTCAGCCAGCGGCTGCACACCACCCGGATCGATGTGGCGATTGCCATGACCATCGCCGGCTTCGTCAATCTGGCGATGATGGCGATGGCGGCCGCTGCGTTCCACAGCTCGGGCCACCAGCAGGTGGCCGAGCTGGAATCCGCCTACCAGACCCTCACTCCACTGCTGGGTCAGGCGGCAGCCACCCTGTTTGGCCTCTCGCTGGTCGCCTCCGGTATAAGCTCCACCGTGGTGGGCACCCTGGCCGGGCAAGTGGTAATGCAGGGTTTTGTCCGCTTTACCATCCCGCTCTGGCTGCGTCGCGCCATCACCATGGCTCCCGCCTTCGTGGTGATCGCCATGGGGCTCAACACCACCGAAATTCTGGTGTTGAGTCAGGTGATCCTGAGCTTTGGCATAGCGCTGGCCCTGATCCCGCTGTTGATGCTGACCGGCGATCGGGCACTGATGGGGCAACATCGCAACCATCCGGTCACACAAGCCATCGGCCGCCTTATCGTTGCGCTGGTGATCGGGCTCAACGCCTATCTGCTGGTCGCCATGATCTAGCGAACCGTAAAACCGAGAAGAGGGGCTGATTAACACTGGTTAATGAGCCCTTTCGCACTTTGGCGTATGCTGCCGCTTTCTCTTCTCATTTATCGTTGCGGGAGCCTTGCCATGGAACATACCCGAGCCAGCTTCGTACTGGGCCATCATCAGGAGCAGGCCAGCGTGGTCTGCTGCCAGCGCGGTGACACCACGCTGCTGGTCACCGACCTCACCCCCTTTCATCCCCAGAGCCACCTCTGGCCCGATCAGCCGGGGGACGTGGGCCATGCTCGCTGGGAAGGGGGCGAAGCCGCCATTGGCCCTTGCCGGATGGGGGCTATCAGCCCGGATGGCGAGCTGTTTGTCGATACTGCGATTCCGGTAAAACGGGGAGCTGAAGGGTGGCGTTTCGTGGTGGTCCACCCGCTGACCGGTGACCATGAGCTGGCCGTTGGCAGCCAGGTCGAATTGCAAGTAGATAGCGCTGCCCGCCACGCCCTGAGTCTGGGCCATAGCGGCTGCCATCTGGCCGCGCTGGCGCTCAATCGAGTACTGATTCCCTACTGGCGCAAGGAGGTAAGCGAGCGCGATGCACTGGGCCAGCCCGGCTTCGATCGTCTTGCTATTCAAAGCTCGCGGGTCGAGCCTTGCGGTTCGCGGGAGCAGTACCGAATCGGCAAGAGCCTGCGCAAGAAAGGGGTCAACAGCGAGGCGCTACTGGCAGATCTGGCGCTGATTGAAGAGAAGGTTAACCAGCAGCTAGCCGACTGGATTGCAGCCGGAGGCGAGATCCGCCGCAGCCGCGCTGGCGAGGCGATCATCGATTCCCGTTACTGGCACTGCATGCTGGAAGGCCAGGAGGTGACCATTCCCTGTGGTGGCACCCATGTTGCCTCGCTCGCCGAGTTGGGAGAGGTCAAGGTAAAGCTCACTCAAGTGGAAGAGGGCTTTGCCATGCTGACCCGGGTCACGCCAACCGACGCCTGAGTCGCAGACTTGACCACTCAGGACTAACGCCCAAGTTGGCAATAGAGAAGTATCGCAAAGAGGGCGCATCATCATGCCCCTCAACGCCCGTCATGACGGGCCGATGCTTCTCTTTTAACCACTCCCTGATTAGAATGCGCCTCCCACAGGAGGCACATCACCCATGAGTAGTACCCAACTACGCACCACCCCGGATCGACTTCGTTATCTGGTTCTCTACGAAGGCATCGGGCTGGCACTGGTCGCACCGCTGATCAGCCAGCTGTTCGGTCAGGGCGTGGCAGAGGTCGGTTCGCTGGCCATCTTCTTCTCCATCGTCGCCACCGCCTGGACCTATGGCTGGAACCTGTTGTTCGACAAGGGGTTACTCAAACTGTGCGGGCGCACCAACAAGCGACCACTGGACCGCTTCCTGCACGCATTTGGCTATGAGGCGAGCTTCATGATGCTCTCCCTCCCCTGCGTCATGTTCTGGCTCGATCTGGGAGTGTGGGACGCCCTGATGCTGGATCTCGGTTTCGTCGCCTTCTACCTCGTCTACATCATGGTCTTTACCTGGGCCTATGAGCGGATCTGGCCGCTGCCATCCAACCCGCAGACGGCATAAGGCCTCAGCCACAACGAGGCCGACAGAAGGAAAAGTCAGGAAGGACTAACTAGGAAGGATGGGAGAATCCCATAAAAACAATGCCAGTCAGCGAGCTGACTGGCATTGGACAAAACAGACTTTCGGACTTACTTGACGGCGTCTTTCAGAGCCTTGCCAGCCACGAATGAAGGCACGTTGGCAGCAGCAATCTGGATCTCTTTACCAGTTTGCGGGTTACGACCGGTGCGGCCTGCGCGGTGGGTGACCTTGAAGGTGCCAAAACCGACCAGTTGCACAGCATCGCCTTCTTTCAAGCTCTGGGTAATACCATTGATGATCTCTTCCAGAGCCACTTTGGCCTGAGCTTTGCTCAGATCTGCTTTGGCGGCAATCGCATCGACAAGTTGAGCTTTGTTCATAACATTTCCTTTATGATCGGGCATTTAGCGCTGGGTCACTCTATGCAAAAAAAAACGCACAGGCAAAGCCTTTATCGAGCCGAACGCGTCAAACGCTGGGGTTTTCATCAAGATCTGCGGAAATAGTCACATTCCACACGCGAAAAACCGTGAGCAGGCCTGAAACCTGCTAGCACGCAGACACAATCCGCTGACTATTTCTTCGCCACTTAACATTATCCCCCCATGGCTATTGACGCTTGCCCAGATTTTCCCTAGTTATAGGTTGTGTCACTGCTCAAACGGCTCGGAATACCGAACAATCGGCCAGCCTTTGCCCCACGGAGGGATAGGGATTATGTTGACGAAACTGGAACAGACCAAGCAGGCGCTGGCAGGCAAGCATAAGGCTATCGACGACTGGCTGGATGCAAGGCAAGCGTTGCTGGTCGGATACATGCAGCTGGCAGGCCTCACTCCGGCGCGGACCAAGCAACGCAGCCTGCCCAAAACAGAAGAGCTGCATCAGTTTTGCGACCGCTTGGTCGACTATGTCAGTGCAGGCCATTTCGAAATCTACCACCACGTCGTCACCGCCTTCGAGCAAGCCAGCGGCGAAACACTGGAGCTGGCCAAGCGCATCTACCCCCATATTCGTAACAGCACTGAATTCGCCCTCGAGTTCAACGACAAATACAGTGATGCCGACGAGGCCCAATTGCTGCTACTGGATGATGATCTCAACGAGTTGGGTCCGGTTCTGGAAGAGCGGTTCAAACAGGAGGACCGCCTGGTCAAGGCGCTTCATGTGGTGGAATCTTTGAGTACCCAGCAAGCCTGAATGCCATTTTCGGAGCAAGTTCAAGATACTGGCAACCAAGGTGGATTACACTCAGAGCAATGACCCTAGCGTCCACACTTATTGCATACAGGAGATGAGCATGTCTGAGCGCCGCCGTTTTGCACGGATCCTCTACTTGACCATGGCAGAACTCACCCAGGGGGAACAGAAGTGGCAGACCCAGCTTGTCGACGTCTCCTTGCAGGGAGCCCTGCTGATCCGCCCCGACGACTGGGAGAGCCGTGACAACAAGGAGTACCAGCTCAGCTTTATCCTGAGCGGTAGCGATATCGAGATCAAAATGCAGGTCGAGCTGACCCACGAAGCCAGCAAGAAGCTGGGTTTCTACTGCCACCACATCGATATCGACAGTGCCACTCATCTCAAGCGGATGATCGAGCTTAACGTCGGCGACGAAGAGCTGCTCCACCGCGAGCTGGAACAACTGCTGAGCGAACATCTGGAACATAGCCAGCCCTGATGGCAAGTTCCAGCCCATAAAAAAGAGCGCCGAGGCGCTCTTTTTCCGTTGTGCTGTTGTATCGATTGCAATGCTGAGGGATTACAGCGCCTCGAGTGCCTCGGACAGCTTCTTGACCGGCACCACTTCCATCCCTTCGATGGGATGCTTGGGGGCATTGGCGTGCGGCACGATGGCACGGCGGAAACCGTGCTTGGCCGCCTCCTGCAGCCGCTCCTGGCCGGACGGCACCGGACGAATCTCACCGGAAAGGCCCACTTCGCCGAACACCACCAGATCCTTGGGCAGCGCCTGATCCCGGAAGCTGGAGACCATCGCCAGCAGCAGCGCCAAGTCCGCACTGGTCTCCTCGACCTTGACCCCGCCGACCACGTTGATGAAGACATCCTGATCCGCCATCTGCAACCCGCCGTGACGGTGCAGCACCGCCAGCAACATGGCGAGCCTGTTGTGATCCATCCCCACCGCCACCCGCCGCGGGTTGGAGAGCTGGGAGTAGTCCACCAGCGCCTGCAACTCCACCAGCAGCGGCCGGGTGCCCTCCCAGATCACCATGACGATGGAACCAGGCGCCTGCTCCTGCCCCCGGCTGAGGAAGATGGCGGAGGGGTTGCTCACCTCGCGCATCCCCTGTTCGGTCATTGCAAAGACCCCCAGCTCGTTGACCGCACCGAAGCGGTTCTTGTGAGAGCGCAGGGTACGAAAACGGGAGTCATGGCCACCATCGAGCAGCACAGAGCAGTCGATGCAGTGCTCCAGCACCTTGGGGCCCGCAAGACTGCCATCCTTGGTCACATGGCCCACCATAAAGATGGCCACATGGTTCTGTTTGGCATAGCGGGTCAGCAGCGCTGCCGCTTCACGCACCTGCGAGACAGAACCGGGGGACGATTGCACATCCGCCACATGCATCACCTGAATGGAGTCAATCACCATGATCTGCGGCTGCTCCTGCTGGGCTATCAGGCAGATCTGCTCGACGCTGGTCTCGGAGAGCATCCGCAGCTTGTCGGTGGGCAGCCCAAGGCGGTTGGCCCGCATCGCCACCTGCTGCAGCGACTCCTCACCAGTGACATAGAGGGTTTTCATCCGTTCAGCGAGACCACACATGGTTTGCAGCAGCAAGGTCGACTTGCCCGCCCCCGGGTTGCCGCCGATCAGAATGGCCGAGCCTGGCACCACACCGCCACCAAGCACCCGATCCAGCTCCTTGAAACCTGAGGTAAAACGGGGAATTTCGGTGGTGGCAATCTCTGCCAGTGTTTGTACCTGACTGCCGACCGCGCCGGCATAACCGGTGTAACGGGCACTCTTGCCAGCGGGGCTCACCGAGCCGAGGCGCACCTCGGTAATGGTATTCCACTCCTTGCACTCGCTGCATTGACCTTGCCAGCGTGTGAAGTCGGCACCACATTCGGAACAAACATAAGCAGTTTTATTTTTGGCCATTGATAACTCGGGGACAGGATGAATTCCTGCTTGATATACTTGTTTGCGACCGACAGATCAAACCCAGAATCGGAAAAGTGACTTTCCGTGGCAGGAACAAATGGATTCAGAACACCAGCAACATCTGATTGAACAACTCGTCCCCTTGCTGCGGGAGAAAGATTTCGAGGAGATCTTCAACCGCATGACCCAGGAGGAAAACAGCAACAGCCGTTTTCTGATCAAGATGGAGCTCAAGCGCAAGTGCTCCCCCTGCCGCAGGGTCATCGACATGCGCGATGAGCTGGAGGATGAGTGCCTGGTGCATGAGTTCGACGGCATCACTCACTTCATGCCCGCCGATGCGATAGCCCTGTTCCAGTCCCAGTGCTATCTCTACCGCGATATCTATACCCTCGGCGTCTACGAGGCGCTGCAACAGCGGCAAAAACAGCACCACAACGCCCGCGTGGATGGTCAGCTGTCGCCGCCGGCCAGCCCCTTCCGGCAATATGATGTCAACACCATTGCCTTTGCCAGCTACTACGGCCGCCGTCAGGAGCGGATGCACTTCAGCTCGCCGGTGCTGATCAAGTTTCAGGACGGAGAGAAGTTGTTCGCCAAGAGTTCCGATCTCTCGCTGGGTGGCATGAGAGTCTCGGTACCCTATCTGCCTAACTATCACACCGGCGCCCAGGTGGAGGTCTTCTTTACCGGACTGGAGCGGGACACCCCCAATCCGGTGCTGCATCAGTCGGTCGGCTATCAGATCCTCGGCGAAGAGAGCAAAGAGGGGAAATACTGGCTGCGACTGGTGCGCTCCGGCGAACAGCCAGCCTTTGATGCCTTCCTCAGCGACTTTATCGACGCCAACAAGATCCGCTATCGGGTCAGCGTCGACTATCTGCTCTCCGCCGCCATCATCAAGGGGTATGAGCAGTTCTACCTGCCGCGGATGACCGGCATGCCGCTCTTCTTCGGCACCGGCGACAGCCCCAATCTCGAGATAGCCCTGCGTACGGAAAACAACCAGCACCTGCTGGAGTATTGGCGCGATGAGAAAAACCGCGATGCCCTCGCGGGGCTTTTCAGCGCAGAGCGGATGAAACGGCTCTGCCCGGCCCCCGGCACCACCACCGAGACCATCATCTACTGCTTTACCCACACGGTGCGCAGCCACATCTACTTCTTCTCCGCCACCGCCGAGGAACTGCGCCAGAGTGGCCTCACCGCCCTCTTCTTCCAGGTGGGCTCACGCCGCCCCAGCTGGCGTGTCTACAAGTTCACGCTGGAGGCGTGCGATCTGGTCGAGGCGGATGTGGGACAACTGCAGGGGCAGGACAACCCGCAGTTGCAAGACATCCTGCTGCTCGAGCGGCTCAAGCAGATCGGCTATTGCGGCCTGCTGCAGGAGATCGGCCTGGAGTCCCAGCGGGAAGAGTTCCATCAGGAAGGGGTCAGCAACAACGCCAACGAGCTGCAACGCTTTGGTCACGAGCAGGGGGTTGCCCCCTTCGAGATCGAGACCCTGCACTATGTTCAGCTGCGCAAGGAGTCGCGCTACATCCACAAGACGGCGGTCGCCATCCATCACAACGGCAAATCCTGGATCGGCTGGACCCGCGACATCTCGACTCACGGCCTGCAAATCGAGCTGGAAGATGCCTTTATCGGCGAGAAGAACGATGTGGTGACCATCGCCCTGCCCCGCTTGCAGGAGCTCTCCAAGAGCATGGACCTGCAGCGCCTCTCCTACCGGCTGGTCAGTCTCAACATGACCCGCACCGTGCTGCACCTCTGCATCGAAGGGGATTCGGATCGCCATACCGGCCGCCAGTTCTTCAGTCTGCTTATCGAGAGCAACCAGAACAAGCTCAAGGCGGCGCAGGAGCAGCGCCGCTATCGCGGGCTGGCGCGGGCACTGCGCAACATCTATACCCACCACTTGTTCAACTCGCCGGTCTATGTCAACAAGCTGAAAGGCGCCCCCAAACCGGCCTCCATCGGCAAATCCCTGCAACCGCGCAGTCTGCAGCGGCTGCTGCAAGCCTGTGCCGAGCTGCCGGAGCAGGAGAACCTCTACCCGCTGTTTCAGGGGGAGCTGCTCAAGGAGCTGCTGATGAACCCGCTGCGTGCCATCGAGCGGGAGGACAAACCGAGAGAAGACGAGGTCTATATCGCCAGCATCCAGACCAAGGCCGGCCTGCCCATCTTCAGCAGCCGGCTGGCCAGCAGCTTTGCCAACCTCAAAGAGAAGCGTCAGTTCATCGAGCTGGCGCAGCAACAGGGGGAGTTCTACTCGGTGCTGGTCGGTATCTCCCGTACCGGACGGCCCGACACCAACTTCATCGCCAACGAGCTGGACTACATCGCCAAGTTCGCCATCCACAAGGCGCGCAAGCTGGAAGAGGAGCTGTGGAGCGTGGTGGGGGTGGGCGAACTGACCGATACCACCCAGGCCACCCTGTTCCGCTTTGGCATCACGCCGCCGCTGAACTGATGATCCGGAAACAGACAAAAATGAAACAGGGCGCTCGAGGCGCCCTGTTTTTTGTCATACCGCCTGCGGGTTGAGCAGCCAGTCGAGGATCTGGGGGAAGTGATCCTCCTGGGCCTGCGGGGCGGTCAGCATATTGATGTGGTCATAATCGAGGCGGTTGCCGTTGTCCCGCCCCAATCGGGTGTGACGTGTGGCCGACCCCATCTCGTCGCTGAAGCGGCGCACATCGGTCGGGTGACCCAGCACCTT
Source organism: Aeromonas sp. Y318-3 (assembly GCF_027706185.1). NCBI lineage: Bacteria > Pseudomonadati > Pseudomonadota > Gammaproteobacteria > Aeromonadales > Aeromonadaceae > Aeromonas > Aeromonas sp. Y318-3. The sequence goes on along the minus strand of NZ_JAPDCN010000006.1, from coordinate 147,799 downwards.
GTCCGCTTTGGCCGAAATCATCCAGAGCGGTGGCCAGTTGACCCGTGCCGCCGCCTCGTCATAGGCAAAACCGTCGTGAGGATCCTGCCAGGGGCCGCACTTGACCCAGGGGATGGTCTCCTGCAGATAGCGCAGCGGCTCGTCGTCAGCACCGATCTTCAGAGTACGAGCCGCCAGAAAACCACGGCGGCGAGCCAGCCATGGGGCCAGCCGATTCCAGATCAGATCCACCTTCAGCCAACGCTCGGGATTGTGCACCGACACACCGCGCTTGGTGCCAAAAAACAGCAGGCTGGCCACCTGATCCGCCAGCTCGGGGAAGCGCACCAGGGTCGAGGCCATGATGACACCGCCCCAAGAGTGGGCCACCCAATGCACCTTGAAGCCATGATGGCGCTCGGCAATCCAGTGCTGCAGGGCGGGCAGATCCTCGGTGATCAGCTCATGCTGACCGTGCTCTGCCTGCTCGGCGATGGCAGGAGTGCTGAGCCCCCGCCCCCGCAAATCAGCCACATAGACCTGATAGCCGTGACGGGCCAGAAAGCAGGCCAGCCCCTTGCCCGATTCGGTATAGAAGATCCGCCCGTTCTCGATGGCGCCATGCACCATCAGGATCGGCTCGCCATGCACGGCGACCCGGGGTTTGATGTGGCGCACATGCAATTGATGGGCGCCACAGGGGATAAACAGAGACTGCTGCAACAATTCCATTTTTATTGGTTTCCTCCTTGAAACACTGTCAGCGCTGGTCCCAACGTTGCTCGCTGCAGGCCCGCGCCGCCAGCAGGCAGATCACCCCCTCCAGATCGTGATGATTGAGGGTGGCCGCCGCCTGCGCCCGCACCAGTGGTTTGGCGTGAATGGCAATGCCAAGGCCCGCGACCCCCATCATTTTGAGATCGTTGGCACCATCGCCGATGGCCACGGTCTGGGCGGCAGCAATGCCGTACTCCTGAGCAAGCTGCTGCAACACCTCGGCCTTGACGCTGGCATCAACGATGCGCCCGCTCACCTTGCCGCTCAGCTGGCCCCCCTCCACCGCCAGCTCGTTGGCGAAGATGGCATCGAGCCCCAGATCGCGCTGCAACTGGCCAGCAAAGCGGGTAAAACCGCCGGAGGCGATGGCCACCTTCCAACCCGCCCCTTTGAGGATATCGACCATCAGCTGCAAGCCCGGCATCCAGGGCATCCATGCCGCCACCTCGTCGAGAATGGTGACCGGCGCCCCTGCCAGCAGGGCCACCCGATTGCGCAGGCTGTCGGAAAACTCCAGCTTGCCCTGCATGGCTGCGGCCGTCACTGCCGCCACCTGATCGCCAACCCCGGCAAGTCGGGCAATCTCGTCGATGCACTCGATGCGGATCGCGGTGGAGTCCATGTCCATCACCAGCAGGCCGGGCTCGTTCAGGGTCGGCAGGGCGGGCAGATGGCAGAGATCGATCTCCCACTCACCGATCTTGAGCTCGGCCACCAGCTCGGCAGAGAAGCGATCGCAGCCAAGCAGCAGCAACGGCACGCCCGCCACCTCGGTGGGAGGATAGAGGGTGGCCGCCAACCCCTGTGCAGCCAACAAAGGTGACAGACACGCCAGATGGGATGCGCCCAGCCCCTTGCCAAACAGCACCAACCAGCCGCCAGCCTGCGGAGTCTCTGTCGGTTGCAACGCATCTGCGCTGAGCTGCCAACAGGGTGAGCCGGACAACAACGCGGGCCAATCGGATAACAGAGGGGGGAGCCGGGACAACAACATAAGGGATACGCCTTCCTTGGTGATCAGGGGGTTAACAATGCTGGCCCAGAGTAGCGTATTGCTTTTTGTACAGGCAAGCGCCAAGATCCCGCCACTCCTTGTTACCATGAGGTCTCACGCTTGCAGCGTCATCTTCCCATCAAACGTGTTCTCAGCCTGGGTGCCGGTATCCTGCTCGGATGCTGGGTGCTCGGTGTGCTTATTCATATGCAGGGTGAAAGCCAGGCCTCGCTGCACAGCGAAGCGCGCAACCGGGCGCAGGCGCTGGTCGCCTATGCCTCCCGAGACATGAAACGTTGGATCAAGGAGGAGAAGAGCAGCGAGCTGGAGCGGCTGGCGCGGGATCTGGCGGCGGAGCCGGAGATCCTCGATGCCACCCTCTACGACGGACGCGGCATTCCCCTCGCCCAATCGGAGCAGGCGGTGCCGCTGGAGAGCCTGCTGCCCATCGGCAGCGATAACAAGTCGCTGCCGGAGCAGGGTAAAGGGCGGATCCAGTTCGTGCAGGAGATCCGGGATGGCGAGCAGACCATCGGCTTCCTGCGCATCACCCTGGAAGAGCAGCAGATGCTGGCAGACAAGGACACCCGGCTCAAGGTGGTGCAGGAGAAACAGCGCCTGATGCTGCTGGTCGCCCTGCTGGCCGGGGTGCTCATCTCCTACGGCGTGCGCCGTAACTACATGCGGGTACGTAAGCACAAGAAAAAGAGTACGCCCCCCGCGCCACCTCCGGAAAACTGATGGCGCAACCAGAGAGCAGATACAAAAACGGCGGCCAGAAGGCCGCCGTTTCTTATTCGCGAAGGAATTACTTGTCGCCCAGCAGGACGGAATCCAGTGCGATTTCGATCATGTCGTTGAAGGTCAGCTGACGCTCTTCAGAGGTGGTCTGCTCACCGGTACGGATATGGTCGGAGACGGTGCAGATGGTCAGTGCCTTGGCACCGTACTCTGCGGCCACGCCGTAGATACCGGCAGCTTCCATTTCGACACCCAGGATGCCGTACTTTTCCATGACGTCGAACATGGAGGGGTCCGGGGTGTAGAACAGGTCGGCGGAGAAGATGTTACCGACGCGCACGGCAACGCCCTTGTTCTTAGCGGCCTGCACGGCATTGGCAACCAGGTCGAAGTCAGCGATGGCAGCGAAGTCGTGATCCTTGAAACGCAGACGGTTTACTTTGGAATCGGTGCAAGCACCCATACCGATCACCACGTCACGCAGTTTCACGTCTTCACGCACGGCGCCACAGGAGCCCACACGGATCAGGGTCTTCACACCGTAATCGGTGATCAGCTCTTTGGCGTAGATGGAGCAGGAGGGGATACCCATGCCGTGACCCATGACGGAGATACGACGGCCCTTGTAGGTACCGGTGAAGCCGAACATGTTGCGCACGTCGCAGATCTGCTCGACGTTCTCCAGGAAAGTTTCAGCGATGTACTTGGCGCGCAGGGGGTCGCCCGGCATCAGCACGGTATCAGCAAAGGCGCCATCTTTCGCATTGATATGAGGAGTTGCCATTCTCTTGATTCCTTCACACTAGGTTGAGTTTTATTGTTTTATAAATTGCCCGCCGCCGAAGTGGCGGGCGGGTAAATTACAGGAAGCTGGTACCGTACGCCAGTTTCGGCAGGCCATGGTAAGCCGCGATGCTCTGGCCGATATCGGCAAAGGTCTCGCGACGACCGACGGAGCCGGCCTTGACCGGCTTGCCGAAGAACAGCACCGGAATGTATTCGCGGGTGTGGTCGGTACCCCCCCAGGTCGGGTCGCAGCCGTGGTCGGCAGTCAGCACCACCACGTCGCCATCTTGCAGCAGATCAAACAGCTCCGGCAGGCGGGAATCGAAATACTCCAGCGCACCGGCATAACCGGCAACATCACGGCGGTGGCCGTAGGAGGAGTCGAAGTCCACAAAGTTGGTGAAGACGATGGTGTTGTCACCGGCCGCTTTCACCTCTTCCAGCGTGCGATCCCACAGCTCGGTCAGACCGGTCCCTTTCACCTGCTTGGTGATGCCCTGCTGGGCATAGATGTCGGCAATCTTGCCGATGGAGACCACCTGACCGCCCGCATCTTTCATGTAATCCAGCACGGTCGGCGCCGGCGGCAGCACTGAGTAGTCGTGACGGTTGCCGGTACGCTTGAAGTTGCCCTTGCCAGTACCTACGAACGGACGCGCAATCACGCGGCCGATGTTGTAGGGCTCCAGCAACTCGCGCACGATGTGGCACAGCTCATAGAGCTTCTCGAGGCCGTAGGTCTCTTCGTGGCAGGCAATCTGGAACACGGAGTCGGCAGAGGTGTAGAGGATCGGCTTGCCGGTCTTCATGTGCTCTTCGCCCAGATCGTCCAGCACCTGGGTACCGGAAGCGTGGCAGTTGCCCAGATAGCCAGGCAGACCAGCCTTCTCGACGATGGCGTCCAGCAGCTCCTGCGGGAAGCTGTTGTGGTGATCCTTGAAGTAGCCCCACTCGAACAGCACGGGTACACCGGCGATCTCCCAGTGACCGGACGGGGTATCCTTGCCGGAGGAGAGCTCCTGAGCAAAGCCGTAGGCACCGACCACATCGATATCTTTCTTCAGCCCTTCCGGGAAGTAGCCGGAGGCCTGCTCGCAAGCGTGGCCCAGACCCAGCTTGTTGAGGTTGGGCAGATTGAGGGCACCACGGCCTTCAATGTCACCTGCCGCACACGCCTTGGCGATATGGCCAAGGGTGTTGGCGCCCACATCTCCGAACTTCTCGGCGTCGGCAGCTGCGCCAATACCAAAAGAGTCCATCATCAGAATAAAGGTACGTTTCATGGGTCTTCCCCTTGTTACAAATCGGCCAGGGTGATACGGCGGTACACTTCAGGCAGTGCCTCCGGCCGCTCGCCACCAATCCGGACAGCCGCCTGCACCATGCTGGCAGCCTGAGCATATTGCTCTTCAGTCTGAGCGTGGATCATCGCGATCGGCTTGTCAGCATCAACACTTCGACCCAGGCGGATAAAGTCGGTCAGACCGACCGCATAATCAAGTTTGTCACCGGCAGCGCGGCGACCACCGCCCATCGCTACCACGGCCAGCCCCAGCTCGCGGGTATCCATGGCGGTCACGAAACCGCTGTTGGCCGCGAAGACCGGGCGCACGATGGCGGCTTTGGGCAGGTAAGCGTCGTAACGCTCCATAAAATCGGCCGGGCCACCGAGACCAGTCACCATGCGACCGAAGATCTCGGCCGCCTTGCCGTTATCCAGCACCGCCTGCAGCTTGGTGCGGGCATCGCGCTCGTCGCTGGCAAGACCGGCGGAGATCAGCATCTCGGCGCACAGCGCCATGGTCACTTCGTGGATCCGCGGGTTGCGGTATTCACCGGTCAGGTAACGCACCGCTTCACGTACTTCCACCGCGTTACCGGCGCTGGAGGCCAGCACCTGGTTCATATCGGTCAAAAGCGCAGAGGTGCGGCAACCGGCACCGTTGGCCACGGCCACAATGCTCTTGGCCAGCTCTTCGGACGCTTCGAAGGTCGGCATAAAGGCGCCGGAGCCCACTTTCACATCCATCACCAGCGCTTCGAGCCCGGAGGCGAGCTTCTTGGAGAGGATGGAGCCGGTGATCATCGCGATGGATTCGACGGTGGCAGTAATGTCACGTACTGCATAGATACGCTTGTCAGCGGGTGCAAGATCGCCGGTCTGGCCGATGATGGCGACACCCGCCTCTTTCACCACTTTCAGGAAACGGTCGTTGTCGACCGAGGTCTGGTAGCCGGGAATGGCATCCAGCTTGTCGAGGGTGCCGCCGGTGTGGCCCAGACCACGGCCGGAGATCATCGGCACGAAACCGCCGCAGGCAGCGACCATCGGGCCAAGCATCAGGGAGACCACATCACCCACACCACCGGTGGAGTGCTTGTCGACAATCGGGCCACCCAGATTGAGGTGATCCCAGGTCAGCACCATGCCGGAGTCGCGCATGGCGCAGGTCAGGGCTACCCGCTCATCCATGGTCATGTCTTTGAAGTAGACCGCCATCGCCAGCGCGGCGATCTGCCCCTCGCCGATGGTGTTATTGGTAATGCCCTGAACGAAGAATTGAATTTCTTGGGTACTGAGCGCTTCACCGTTGCGCTTCTTGCGAATAATTTCTTGAGGCAAAAACATCTTTCATTCCCTCCGCCATTGCTGGCGTTACACAAGCCTGAATCCTTGCCCGCACACCGCATGGTGGGGGCTAACAGGGCGGACAGCAGTCCGCCCTCTCATCAACCTATTAGTAACCGCTGGTGTTGGCTGGCTTGTCGCCATGCCCCAGAGTGGCCAGCAGACTGGCCAGCAGGCTGGATGCACCAAAGCGGAAGGTACGGGCGGACACCCAGTCGTTGCCGAGGATCTCTTCGGCCATAGCCAGGTACTGACCGGCAACGGCTGCGTCTTTCACGCCACCAGCTGGCTTGAAGCCGACTTTCGGATTCTTGGCCTTGATCACTTCCATCATGATGCGTGCCGCTTCTGGGGTTGCATTGACCGGCACCTTGCCGGTGGAGGTCTTGATGAAGTCGGCACCGGCATCGATACAGATCTCGGAAGCGCGACGGATCAGCGCCTCTTCTTTCAGCTCGCCGGTTTCGATGATCACTTTCAGCAGCACGTTGGCACCGCAGGCCTCTTTACAGGCTTTGACCAGATCAAAACCAATCTCTTCATTACCGGCCATGAAGGCGCGGTACGGGAACACCACGTCCACTTCGTCAGCACCGTAGGCGACTGCGGCACGGGTTTCGGCCACGGCGATCTCGATGTCGTCGTTGCCGTGCGGGAAGTTGGTCACGGTCGCAATGCGTACGTCGGCTGCGCCGATCTCACGCAGGGTCTTGCGAGCGATAGGGATAAAACGGGGGTAGATGCAGACGGCGGCGGTCAGGCCAGCCGGTGACTTGGCCTTGTGGCACAGGTCGATCACCTTCTGATCGGTGTCGTCATCGTTCAGGGTGGTCAGGTCCATCAGGTTCAGGGCGCGCTGAGCGGCCACTTTCAGATCAGTCATTCTGTTCTCCAAAGTCTCGATTTAATCCAGATAACCGGGCACCACCATACCATCCAGCGATGGATGCACAGGCAGTAATCCCCAGCTATACGGGAATGGAATTACAGTGCGAAGGCACCGGCACTATCGGGATGCTATTCAAAACACCCTGCAGGCACTGCGACTGTAAATAAGGCAAGAGCCCTGTCACTTTCTTACAAAAGTGCGGACTTGGTTCCATGAAGACTTGAGAAAGGCCGACAACATCTGACCCGACTTCCCAATCAATTCCATTTGACCGCCAACACCCGATTTCATCGAGTATTAGTCATTGCCAGCACCCTGCTGGCAACGCCTATTTCAGCCGAGATACCCCCTGTTTGCAAGCCGGATTTGCCAATTTCAGAGGTACCTCACATCTGGCAAATCCAGGTCTAAAAAAGCCTTACGAAAAGAAACGGGTCAGGATCCAGGAGTAGGCCAATCCCCCCAGATAGACCCCGACGATCCCCATTACCCCGGACAAAACGGGAGGCGCCGGGATCGGCAATTTGAGGAAAGAAAACAACAAACCAACTATAAAGCCGGCCACCATCGCCAGTAGCACTTCATTCATATAACCTCCGATTTGACTCATTTTATTATTAGTTTAGATAGGAAAACGGTTGTCACCGCTCCATACGCGAACGCCACGGCAGATGCCGTGGCGTTCGTGTTTATACCCTGTCAGTCAGGCGGCGATTACATGCCGGACAGTGCCAGGAAGAAGCCTGCGATGGTTGCAGACATCAGGTTGGACAGAGAGCCTGCAAGTACGGCTTTCAGACCAAAGCGTGCAATGGTGCCGCGGCGGTTCGGCGCCATGGACCCCAGACCACCCAGCAGGATGGCAACAGAGGAGAGGTTGGCAAAACCACACAGCGCGAAGGAGATGATCGCCTTGGTGTGATCGGACATGGCCACACCGTTGATCAGCACTTCGTCTTTCAGGTACGGAGCGAAGTTCAGGTAAGCCACGAACTCGTTCACTACCAGCTTCTGACCGATGAAGGAACCGGCAACCACTGCTTCATTCCAGGGCACACCGATCAGGAAGGCCAGCGGGGAGAAGATCCAGCCCAGCAGCAGTTCCAGAGAGAGTTGCGGATAACCGAACCAGCCACCCACACCGGAGAAGATGCCGTTGATCATGGCGATCAGACCGATGAAGGCCAGCAGCATGGCGCCGACGTTCAGGGCCAGTTGCATACCGGCAGAGGCGCCAGCAGCTGCAGCGTCAATGACGTTGGCAGGCTTGTCATCCAGCTCGGCATCGGCAGAACTTTCGTCGTAGTTCGGGGTCTCGGTTTCGGGAACCAGCAGCTTGGCGAACAGCAGACCACCCGGTGCAGCCATGAAGGAGGCAGCGATCAGGTACTCCATCTTCACGCCCATGGAGGCGTAACCGGCCAGTACGGAACCGGCAACTGAAGCCAGACCACCACACATGACGGCGAACAGCTCGGAGTCAGTCATCTTGGCGATGTAAGGACGAACCACCAGCGGCGCTTCGGTCTGACCGACGAAGATGTTGGCAGTTGCAGACAGGGATTCGGTGCGGGAAGTACCCAGTACTTTCTGCAGACCGCCGCCCAGCAACTTGATGACCATCTGCATGATGCCCAGGTAGTAGAGCACTGCAATCAGGGAAGAGAAGAAGATGATGACCGGCAGAACACGGAAGGCAAAGACAAAGCCGCCGCCACCGAACACTTCAAACATCTTGTTGCTGACCAGACCGCCAAACAGGAAGTCGATCCCGTTCTGGCCGTAGCTGATCACGCTGGATACCGCGTCGGACACGCCGACCAGGATATCGCGACCAACCGGAACATAGAGAACAAACGCCCCCAGACCGGCTTGAATTGCGAACGCACCGACAACGGTACGCACGTTGATTGCCTTGCGATTGCTGGAGAACAGCACCGCGATAAGGACGAGCGTCGCCATCCCTACCAGACCCATGAACAAATTCATTATTATCTTCCTCTAGTAGCACCTGGCTTGTTAGCGAGTTGTTATCAAACCCAACTAATCAAGGGGAGCGCATTATACTAATTAAAGTCCGATAAAATAGAATGCTGGTCACATTTTATCGTTATCAAAATGTCCAAGTGTCACAAAATTAGACAGCAAACGATTTTTACGCTCATTTTTTTTCCTGACAACTAAATCAGGTGTTGCGAATTTGTTTCATGGCTATTGGTCGTGATGGAAAATATGCCGGGCAGTTTCAAATAACACCTTGGTAACATCCACCGATGATTCCTCCCGCAAGGTCATCAATATTTCCGCTATTTTCGGCAGCGCTTCCGGGGTATTCCGGGTGCCTTGCTCACCTTGTAAGGGCATATCGGGCGAATCGGTTTCCAGCACCAGGGCCTCGAGCGGCATGGCCCGAAATACCTCTCGCGTCTTGTTCGCCCGTTCAAAACTGATTACCCCGCCCACCCCGAGTCGAAAGCCCAGTTGCCAGAAGGCCTCCGCCTGCTGCAACGAACCGCTGAAAGCATGGATCACCCCGCCACGAGGCGGCTTGAAGCGGCGCAAAAGCTTGGCCACAGTGTCATTGGCGCGCACCGAGTGGATCATCAGGGGGAGCCCGGCATCTGCAGCCAGCCGGATCTGAGCCTCAAACAGCGCAAGCTGCCCCTCCTGCGGCACGTGAGAACGGAGGTCCAGCCCACACTCGCCTATGGCCACCAGCCCGGCAGGCTGGCTCATTACCAGCGTTCGCAACCGCTCCATCACCCCCTCCCGCTGTTCACCGGCATACCAAGGATGAACGCCCAGACCATAAAAGAGGCCGTCATGCTGATCTGCCAGTGCCATCACACGAGTCCAGTTATCTTCTGCGATGGCAGGAATGATATACTCCGTCACCCCCAATGCCCGACTACGGGCCAGCAGTGCCTCCCTGTCCTGGTCGAACACCGGAAAGTCGAGATGGCAATGGGTATCTATCAGCTGCATATCACTTACACCTGTTTGCGGTATTTAAATGGGTCATTGAACATGATGAACAACAGAAACAACGGCTTTACCCTGATTGAACTGGTGCTGGTGATCATAGTGCTGGGGATCCTGGCCGTCACCGCCCTGCCCCGCTTTATCAATATCAAGGATGATGCCCTGAAAAGCACGGTCTCGGCGACCGCAGGCAGCTTTGCCAGTGCAGTTCAGCTGGCTCATGCAGGCTGGGCTGTCAAAGTTCAGGGACAAGCGATCGCGCTCTACAATCTGAGCAGCTTTGGCGTGAAAAATATGGATATCAATATGTATGGCTGGCCTGTTGGTTCTGATGAAGACCAAGGTCAAAAAGGACTGGATGAAATGTATATAACAGGCCAGTCCGATTACATATCCGTTAGCAGCGGAGCTGATTGCCGCTTTCTGTTTGAAGACATGATGGATAGCGACTACAGCGTAGAAGCGGTACATTTTGGCCCGGTGATTGATAGTAAAGCGGATTACTTAACTGATGTTGTCTCCACAGGAGCGATTGATGCGAATGGCGAAGAGCATCTTAACTGCCGCTATATCCTGCGCGACTCAATCAACCGCTTCCAAACCAGCTCGGATTATCTAAACGGCCTCGGCTTCGAGTACAACAGTGTTACCGGTGCCGTGACCCGCAATTTTGATTGAGCTCAGCCTCTTCTGCGCAAGCTCGCTTTTTGGTTGAATCATCATCATAACGAACCGGCGTGCAGCAGCGCCGGTTCTCCTGGGTGAGCCCCCACTCCTCGCACCACGCGTCGTAACGGGCCAGCCAACGCAGCAATATCCCTTTCATCGTCACACCTCCGCCAACGGATTCGGTTCAAAAACCATCCTAATCAGAGTCGGCAAGGTGAGCAAGCCATCTCCACTATGGCGGTCGGGCGAGATAAAAAAGAGCCGGTCAGCATGGCTGACCGGCTCTTTTAAGATTCCCTGAAGAGGTTATCAGATGAGCGATAGCTCATCAGCCTCACAGACTCTTCAGTTTCTCTTCCGGCAGAGCCAACTCATCGTTGTGGTTGACGCCGATACCGCGCTCCAGCACATGACGGGCGATGGCGTGCGCCTCTTCCAGCGAATGCATGCTGTAGGTGCCGCACTGATACTCGTTCAGCTCGGGGATCTTGGCCTGATCCTGCACGGTCAGCACATCGCTCATGGCTGCCTGCCAGGCTGCGCCAACACGGGCTTCGTCAGGCGCACCGATCAGGCTCATGTAGAAACCGGTACGGCAACCCATGGGGGAGATATCGATGATCTCCACACCATTGCCGTTCAGGTGATCACGCATAAAACCGGCGAACAGGTGCTCCAGCGTATGGATACCGCGCTCGGAGAGGATCTCCTGATTCGGTACGCAGAAACGCAGGTCGAACACGGTAATGGTGTCCTTGTTCGGGGTCTGCATGGTCTTGGCCACACGCACCGCTGGCGCTTCCATACGGGTGTGGTCAACGGTAAAACTGTCCAATAACGGCATTTCTGACTCCTGATTTGGTTACCAGAACCAGCCCCCGCGGGAGAGCTGATCCTTGCATTGACGGTACTGGGCGCCGTAGCGCTGGGCGCGAGCTTCCACCTTGCGAGAGGTCTTCATCAACCACCCCTTGCTGCGATAGCTGCCACGCCGGTAGCCACCCCACCCTTCGTGATAGTTGAGGTACTGGCCATAGGCATCCCACTTGGAGGTGCCATTGAGCCGCTGAGCTTTGTTAGTGTACCAACCCATAAAATCGATGGCGTCGGCAAAGTCATCACGGTCACTCCAGCTGTTGCCGGTTTCCCGCTGGTAATCAGCCCAGGTTTCATCTTTGACCTGAGCATAACCATAAGCCGAACTGGCCCGCCCGGTCGGGATGAAGAGGAAATACTGCATCGGCGGCTGGGCATCATGTACGTACGAGGACTCCTGATACATCATGGCCATGATCACGTGGATAGGCGTCCCCCACTTCTCGTTCATCTTGAGCGCGGCCTTGTGCCAGTCAGGCTTCTCGCGAAAGATCTGGCACAGATTCTCCGGCTGAGCCGGTGGACGGGTACTGCAAGCAGTCAGGCCCGCCAACAGGCTGGCCACGACCACAAAACGCATCCACCCCATCAAATGAGGCCGTGCTTCACACCTCTGGTCAGGTAAAGAGATAGCCAAGGTCAGATCGCGTCTTCGTTCTCTTCGCCGGTACGGATACGAATGACACGCTCCACCTCGCAGACGAAGATCTTGCCATCACCAATCTTGCCAGTACGAGCGGTGTTCTGGATCGCTTCCAGACAGGCATCGAGATCCTCATCCTGCACCACCAGCTCCACCTTCACTTTCGGCAGGAAGTCGACCATATATTCGGCGCCGCGATAGAGCTCGGTATGGCCCTTCTGGCGGCCGAAGCCTTTGACTTCGGATACGGTCATGCCGTTGATGCCGATCTCGGCCAGGGCCTCGCGCACATCGTCCAGCTTGAACGGTTTGATGATGGCTTCAATCTTCTTCATGGTGACTCCTTACCAGTTCTGTTTGCCGAACCCGGATGTAATGGGGTAACGGCGATCCTTACCAAAGTTGCGAGCCGTAATGCGGGGCCCGACCGCCGCCTGACGGCGCTTGTATTCGTTGAGATCCACCAAGCGGATCACCTTGCGCACCACCGCTTCCTCGAACCCTTCAGCCACCATGTCGGCGACCGAGGCATCCTCTTCCACGTAACGCTTGAGGATGGCATCCAAGATGTCGTATGGCGGCAGGCTGTCCTGATCCACCTGATCCGGTGCCAGCTCCGCTGAAGGAGGACGGTCGATAACCCGCTGTGGGATCACGTAGTCGACCGAGTTGCGATATTCGCACAACTTGAATACCAGCGTCTTGGGCACATCTTTCAGCACATCGAAACCGCCCGCCATGTCACCGTACAGCGTGGCATAACCGACCGCCATCTCGCTCTTGTTGCCGGTGGTCAGCACGATGCGACGCCGCTTGTTGGAGAGTGCCATCAGCAGCACGCCGCGGCAGCGCGCCTGCAGGTTCTCTTCGGTAGTATCACGAGCGGTGCCTTCAAACAGCGGCGCCAGCTGGGCCATAAACCCTTCGAACATCGGCTCGATGGAGATGATGTTGAACTCAACCCCCATCCGCTCGGCCTGCTCCTTGGCATCCTCCACGCTCATCTGGGCGGTGTAGCGGAACGGCATCATCACAGCCTGCACCTTGTCGGCACCGATGGCATCGGCCGCAATGGCCAACGTCAGTGCCGAGTCGATGCCGCCGGATAGACCCAGCACAGCACCGTGGAAACCGTTCTTGGTAACGTAGTCGCGCACTGCCAGCACCAGCGCCTGATAGGTCTCGGCCAACGGCTCCAGCGGCGCAGCGGGCTCCCGCTCCTTCACTGGCTGGCCATCAGCAAAACGTACCAGCATCAGCTCTTCGGCAAAAGGAGCCAGCTTGTGGGTCAACTCACCCTGGCTGCTGAACACCTTGGAGCAGCCGTCGAAAATCAGCTCGTCCTGACCGCAGACCTGATTGAGGTAGACCAGCGGCAGACCGGTCTGATCGCAGCGCTCGGCCATCAGCTCGCGGCGGATCCAAGGTTTTTCCTGATCATAGGGCGAGGCGTTGATGGTGAGCAGCAGCTCGGCCCCCGCAGCCTTGGCGGCCAGCGCCGGGCCAGGCTGCCACAGGTCTTCGCAGATGAGCAGGCCCAGATTGTGACCACGGAAGGGAACCACACAAGTCTCGGCCGCGGCGGTGAAGTAGCGCTTCTCGTCGAATACCCCGTAGTTGGGCAGGTCCTGCTTGAAGTAACGGGCAATCAACTTGCCTCGCTCATAGAGGGAGGCTGCGTTATAAAGAGCCTCACCTTCACGCCAAGGGTGACCCACCAAAATGGCACAGTTGCCCTGCCATTTGGCAACACGAGCCAACGCGGCATCGACCCGCATCATCAGATCGGCGCGCAGCAGCAGATCTTCCGGTGGATAACCGGTCAGGGCCAGCTCGGAGCAGACCAGCAGATCGGCACCTTGCTGCTCGGCCTGAGCCGCCGCAGCGAGCACTTTGTCAGTGTTATCTTCGATGGCGCCTACCGTCAGATTCAACTGGGCAAGCATCAGAGAGAGGGCTTTTGCCATGGCGATGCATCTTGAATTCGAAAATGATGGGGAATGATAAAGAAAAGGGGGGCAATCTGCCAGTTCAAGACAGGCGTAACCGTGTGACAGCAACCAGTGAGAAGGATAAGCTGTAGATAGTCACGGAACGACAGGCCTTCGCAGATATGAAAAACGCTGGATTTACCCTGATGGAGTTGATGATAGCCATTGCGCTGGGCGTCATTCTGTTGGGGATTGGTATTCCTTCCCTCTCTAACCTGCTTGGCAGCAATAATTTGGCGACCCAGGAAAAGAGCCTGCTAAACCACTTAAACTATGCCAGACAACAGGCTATCTCTAACCAGCAAACGGTTACTCTCTGCCTGACCACTATCAATAATTCTGTAGAAGAGTGCGTTACTGCCAATCAAAATGGAGCGACCCGGCAGATCGCTTTTATCGATACTAATAGCGATCAGAAGCTCAATGGCAGCGAAACAACTCTGACGGCAAGTCCCGAGTTTCCTGCAGAACTGGCCATTTCTGCAGATGCACAGGCGCTGCGCTTCACCCCAGATGGCACCATTACGTCTGACAGCGAGGTCATCTTTTCACTCTGTGTAAGCGGCGAAAAGGGCGTTCAGATTGAAGTTATGCCTGCCGGGCGTGCCCATAGCCAGGCAAGTGGTGCTGTATGTCCATGACCAGCATTAACTACCGCGAAGCACACACGAGCACAAAAGGATCCATTTCAATCCAATAGCTATACTTAGAGTCTCCTTTGAACAAGGACTCATACGCTATGGCACGAAATGGATTTACCCTGCTTGAGTTCTTAATATCTGCAAGCCTGACAACCATCCTGCTGACCTTGGGACTGCCGTCATTGGCAAATCTGCTGACATCTACCGACAGCGACATCTACACAAGAAACCTGCAGGACCACCTGATCTTCGGCCAACGGCAAGCCATCACACAGCAGCAACCCGTCACAGCATGTCTTGCCATGCCTGTCAGAAACTCCACAAAAGAAGGCTGTGTACTCGCAAATCAAACCGGCGCCCAGCGCATGCTTGTCTTTATCGACACCAATCAGGATCGCCAATTCGATATTGCAAGTGGCGATATCTTGTTATCAGCAACAGAACCCTTTCTTGAAAAACATACCGTGACGGCCAATCGACAATTTGTGCGATTTAGTCCAGATGGCACTGCGATTGGCACGAACATGACACTCCGGTTTTGTATCGACCAAGTACCCCGAGTCGATATCATCGTTTCCCCATCCGGCAGAAGCAGAAGCGAAAAAAAGGGGCTGAGTTGTTCTTAGCCCCTTTACCCTACTCAATAACCAACGTTATCTGGGTTGGATTTCATCTTGTTTTTTTGCATCAGCCAGCGAAAAGTTAGCCGCCAAAGGAACACACTCGATTACCTCTGTGACAAGATGCACCACCCCATCAATCTCATAACCTTTCTGTTTAAATACCCTGACCAGATTTGCCTTGCTCGTATCAGCAACCGGTTGCTGCAACACCATCTGCACGCCACCTTCCAGAGTGACATAACATTTTATGTCTTCCGTTTGAGCATTAACCAACAAGGGTAAGCCCACACACCAGAGCAGCATGCGTTTCATCCCTGTTCTCCTTCATAGAGATAGATTTTCTTGGGAGACATATCCATTTTTGCCTCTTCCGCACCTTGTGAGCATTCTCCTTCACCGGTACAGCGCTCAGGCTCTCCCTTCCCATCATCTTTGAGGATGACCTCCTTGCCCGGAGCACCACCTATAATCCTGATCCGGCCATCATCCCCACCATGAATAACCAGATCATCAGCAACCTTATTTTGCACCTCTACGTAACGCTGAATAACTTCCTGATTGTTGCTATCCAGTACATATTTGAAAGAAGTGCCATAGTGCATATCAATCATATATTGGCGCATGGCACCGATCGATTGAATCGTACATTGTTGGAAGTCCTGTACCTGAGGCAAGAAGGAGGTGAAATAGAGCTTGCCTTGCAACACTAAACCAGCCCCCATTGATTTTTCACCACTTTCATTGAGCCAGAATTTCCATCCCAACTTGCTGGTCAACGCCTTGGTGGTGTTTACAATCTGCTCTTCATTCAAACCCGTAAAGGGATCGCTGGTCACATCGTAGAGATCGTTCAGTGTGATACTTGATGGCACCGCTGGTTCAGACGTTGCCCCAAACAAGGTTGGATTAACATTGTAGTCACGTAGCATCACATACACATTTTGGGTTGTCGCCTCCGAGGAGGGGCGGTTTCTATCACCACTGCCTATCAATACGGCATCAAACGGACGCTCGCTGTAAAGATAATTTGTCCCATCATACTTCCAACCTTTATTGATGGTGCGCACCAATACGGGCTGAGTAAAGAAGCGACGGTCGTCTGCCAGTTTCTTATCACCCTCACTTAAATGGGCATTACCCAAACTGGCAAATTTGATGGCCGTCCATTTGGATTTTTCTGTCTCCTTCATGTCGATGCGCCAGATCTGGCCACCGGTATCTCCTGCATAGATTCGGTCTGAAATACCATCTCCATCACTATCCAGCACGGAGACAGAGCCAGGCATGCTATAAACCATGCCTGCAACTTGTTTGTTGGTTGCACTGGCCGCATCCGGGGTAAAGCTGAACAACAGCGTGCCGGCCTCAGCATCCACGATATAAATACCCACCCCTTCACTGTCTTCAGCCCCCTGGCCCAAATAGCTCTTGGCCTGATCATAACCTCCAGAGAATATCAGGACAGGTTTATAGGTTTTTTTACCAGCGGTTTCTGTGTAATAACCGGGAATAAACGCAACCTCGGGGATCGACCAGGTCTCGCCCAGTTTGCTGAAACCGGCGCTGTTTTTATCCAGTCGCCACATAAGCGTGGGAGAGTCGGGGTCTGATATATTCAAGGCATAATAGGCCTTGCCACCGCCACGCAACCCGGTAAATAACCACACCTTATCACCTTGTGACGACTTGACATGACCATCTTTGACTTGCTCATTGACCAGCACAGTGGGCGATGAATCTACCCCATATAGATGAACCGATGAATCCAGGTTTTCTCGCAGCGCTTTTTGATTGGCGATAAATTGATAAGGCATGGCCGCCCAGCTTTCATCAACGGTGGTGACGCTGTCTTTAAACATATGCAAGAAGCCGGCATTACTTCCCATCACAATGCGCAAGTCAGGTGTACATGTAGTCTGTCCTGTCGACTTTGTACAACCGTAGTTGATCACTAATGGCCGTGAATGCAACGGGTCACCAAGAATATACTCCCGATTATCTGTTCTATCACCATCTTGATTCTCATCAAATGCATCAATCCCCTTGGTCCAATTAAGCAGGTCATCCATGCTATCAGCACTATCCAGCTTCATGACGGTGCGTAGCTGCGTCGCCCCGCCAGCAATGCCCTCAAGAGCAGACTTGCTAAAGGGAGTTAATGTATTAGTGGAAGGGGGAATAACATAAAGATTGCGATTGGTTTTAGCTGCCAGCATCTCCTGTACCCCACCCTCGGCAACCTTGTTACCATCAGTGGTGGATGACCAATAGGTTTTTGCTGACTCAAGAATTGTTCCGTCACTGGAAATCGCAGGTAATCCTATCTGAGGTTCTCCATTCTCATCTTCATATAGAGTACTGTCTACCACGTAACCTTTCTCAGGTGCCAGCACCAGCTTTTTCAAATTTCCCTTCCATCGCGGGCCAGCTCCCGGTTCAAACATGGCGTAGTAGATATTATTAAGGCTGCGAGTTCGGTCAAAGTTATTGGTGGCAATGGCGGGAGAGACCAGCGAGGTATTCATTTTCAAAATAGCCAGCAATGATGACTTTAACGCTTCGTTAAGTTGGGTAGCATCAGTTGCTGGATAATATTTTCCGCCACCGCGACGGGCAGTTTCAGCCAATAGTACACCTGCCCCCTTAATTGCATCATCACCAAACCCAACGGTAAAGGTAGTGACCGTCTGCTTACCAGCAGCAGATGTATTGACATCATTGTTTTTCATATAACCAGCAAGTGCAGCAAGGTAACTTTTATCTTTTCCCGTCCCATAACCGACCGTGTCACTATAACTAGGCTTATTAGGATCTTTTGAGCTATTGAGCAATCCCGCTACCAAACTATCCGCAGCAGCATCATACGTTGGAGCACCATCAGTCATATAAATGACATAGCCATTATTAGAGCACTTATCATATGGAGACTTATACTTATTAGCTGTAGGAATTTCGGCATTAGGGTCTCGCTGAGGATTGCGACTCGCATCATCATCACCAAAGTAGATATCAAGCCCGCCAAAATAACGGTAGGCCTCATACAAGGTTTCGCACAAAGGCGTCCATGTCTCCGCCGCCAGACTATTTGATTTATCAATAAGATCCTGAGCGCCGGTTTTACCGCCAGCCAAGATGGCGTCATTACCCATGATGTGCCTAATGATACGACCACCATTTTTATTGGTACTGCCGTTACCATCATTTTGGTTAAACACCGCAAGGCCAAAGTCTACCGCTGGCGTAGAGCGAACCAACTCCCTCAGCGCCTGTTTGGCTACATTTAGTCTCGATGTAGTAATAGTGGAAGGTGCATGATACCAACGCAAATAGTTGGCGGTATATATGGTCAGCACTTCTGCCCCACCCGTATTCGGGGCGACAGGTGTAGCACTATCAACCCATGGAATACTAATGTTAGTATTGTTAGACCTATTTACTGGATAACCCTTGGTTGCTCCAGAGACAGACTGATACGAACCTGTAAAACCGCTGTTATCAACATTTTTTGCTGAAATATCCTGTTGACAATCCACTATATTGGTTGTGTTGGATGCATAGTTTTTTAATGGTTTCCACTCCCCTTTTCTGTTTTTGCCCGAACCAGATACCTCATAATTCCAATAGACAGATGAAAATAGTCCAATTTGGTTAAGAGGCTCCCGAGATGTGGCACAAGCATTTTTACTCGTTGAAAACCGTCTGGTATTGTTACTATCTAACGTTTGAGGGGGAGTTCCATTTGTTGAGTAATAGAGAAAACTGTTACTCCCATCATCATATGCCAACCTTGGATAAGGAAATTCAGGGTCATACTCTTCCTTTCCTAGCAAAGTTGTTTCGCCCATACTGCCTGAGTTATCGAATATAAATAGAACCTTTGGCCGAAAATCCCCGGCTTTGGCAAAGTCATAAATAAACAACTCGGTATCATCAGAATAGCCAGTCCCTACCGCTAAAGATGTGCCGGATATTCCGCTACACAATACCAGCAAGCTTGTTAATAAACAGTTCCTTATGTTCATTACTGGCTCCCTAATTGGCACTTAACAGGGGCTGTTCGACCCCGGCAGTAAAGGTCATCTGACTATTGATTTTGCCATACGCACTCGAGGTAGTGGCGTCAGCATAGCGACAAGCTGGTGTTACATTCTGGCTACTGGCTTCAAATTTTCGTTTGCATACACTTTCTGTATTGACTGTCAGGGTAGTAGCAGGAGTGGTAGTGCCTATTGCCGCCGAAGCACCAATTGCCTGCGTTGCAATTTGTGTTGAGAGAGAAGTATCGCTCAATGCAGACTCCAGAGTACCTTCAACTTCGTGCTCTGCCCGTTGCAAACTGGCACTAGAACCCGCCATCTTCAGACTCATACCACTGGATTGCATGACGACTACCGCAATCAAAGTCAAAGGAACCAGAATAACCAGTGCGACTATCAGTGCAATCCCTTGCTGTTGTTGAAACGATCTCATGTGCCACTCCGAGTAACAATTTGCGGGTTACGCAATGCGATGCTGCTTTCCAGCAATAGGCGGCGATAGCCATCGCCATTGCCTTTTATCGGGGGCAGATTGCCAAGTTGATAGGTGTTATTATTTTTGTAACGTGCAGACTCTTTCGCCGCTCTAATTAATAAAAATAACCGCACCCCCAATACCCGACCTTCATTCCAACTCTGAGCAGCCATCTGATCAGCTGAAAGATATCTATCGATATGCCCATCGGGGATCACTGAATCATCAATACCGAACATCAGTATCATATGTTCAACCCCTTCCGCCATGGCGCCACCAATCAGAGAAGAACCACCATTGACGGTCAAATAGCGCTTGCGTAAAACAGGAATACCATCTTCTTGTGACAGGTAATAAATGTAGTGCTGGTATTCCCAGATCTGGCTCTCATTATTGGCACCAAAGAGTGGTCTGGTTTCGCTTCCCTTGATGACTCTCGCCTCCTGACTATTGGTTGCCATATAAAAGCGGTTTGTATCCAATCCCTCTGATGCGGGTATAGGACGCCCTACCAATCGCTTGATACTGATAACATCCGAGTTTGCCACCCGATCAGCAGCGAGAATACAAGCGAATCCAGCCAATCCTTTGGAGGTTGATACCCGGCTTACCCATAGCCCCCTGATGGGACCAGCATTTGATGGCAAACTACCGACAGAACGTTCATCCAGACAATCGCTACTGGCAGGAACAATGCTACCGGCACTGAGGGTCAGAGAGGGGCCAACTTGTGTTGACTGACCGGTATAAGCTCCAAAAAAGCCAGCCCATTTGATATCCTGGCTAATCAGCCGAATGGCCAATCGACCATTTTCCTGTAATTCACTTTGATCAAAGGCATCTTCAGAGCTGGAGCGAGACATCACAAAAACTGTGAATACCCCCGCCAACAAAAATAGACCGAGCAGCATAGCGACCAGCCACTCTACCAGCGTGAAACCGCGAGAATTCATAAAGTCGTCGTCAGAATAAACTGGCGCCTCGAAAGATTATTTGCTGTCGAGAGTTGACACTCATTGATCAGCGTTGCTGCGGCGGCAGCAGCCCCCCCATCAGATATCTCTTGCTTGCCAGCCCAGAATATTCCGACAGCCAATACATTATTGGCCCGCCGCACCACGCAGCCTATCGGTGAATTCAAGGAAGATGCCGCCCCCGACACACTGGCCCCAAGCAGGGCTTGTTGCCAGTAGTGAAGGTCGGCGTTACGTAAATCTGCAGCACTGCACGCGCTGATTGTGCCATCTGCGGCGGCGCATGTCGGACGTGGCAAGTTGGCGGCAAGATTAACGGTCACAGCACCGGATGCGGTCCAGCTATCGCGATTTATTCGTACTCGTTCAACCATATCGTTAGCCAACCAGCTGGCAATAGTGCGCTGACGAGCTTCATAACTGGCAAATTTTGAA
Source organism: Aeromonas sp. Y318-3 (assembly GCF_027706185.1). Classification (NCBI taxonomy): domain Bacteria; kingdom Pseudomonadati; phylum Pseudomonadota; class Gammaproteobacteria; order Aeromonadales; family Aeromonadaceae; genus Aeromonas; species Aeromonas sp. Y318-3. The sequence goes on along the minus strand of NZ_JAPDCN010000006.1, from coordinate 126,658 downwards.
TGGGTTTGCAAAGCAACCAGACCAAGCAGCCCCAACGACAGGATGACTGCGGTGATCATCACCTCCAGCAGGCTGAATCCTCTCTCATGTGGTGAAACATGAATGACCATGGGCTATTCCCAACAGCTATTGCTAGCTGCACCGGAAGCACTTTTGACACCCAACTGATTAATGGAAAACACCGTGCAATCGGTATCTTTGGCTTGGGCCGTCGCCGCGCCAGCACTGGCTGACAAGGTGTAGGTGTTACCTGATACGGCAATAGATAATTGATACAGACCATTCTCAGATGCACTACTGATACCAAGAGCAGCAGCAGAGGATGCATACTGATTGAAATCCATAAAATAGGTTTCTTGCCGATTGGCCGCATTGAGCAGCATGCTCTTGGCTTCGACACGATGACTGGTCAGCACATATTGCTGATAGGCGGGATAAGCGATGGTGCCAAGAATCGCCACGATGGCGATGACAATCATCAACTCAATAAGAGAAAAGCCACGAAAGTATCCAATCATATCCCATCCTTGGTGACAGACTGCTTCATAAGTTTAACGCCGAGCCTGTCTCTTGAACAAACCCGGCGTCATTATCAACACACTTTATTCTTAAGCCTTCCTGGCTGCACTCAAATTATTCTAAGTTCGGGAGGAACCTCAAAGACTACGTTCTCTTCACGGCCAGGATGCTCGGCGACCACCTTGCCACCCAGCTCCCGCAGGCGGGCAATCACGTTTTGCACCAGCACCTCGGGGGCGGATGCACCTGCAGTGACGCCGATCGCCTTCACCCCTTCCAGCCAGCTCGCCTCAATCATCGACGCATCGTCGATAAGATAGGCTCGGGCACCCACCTTCTCGGCCAGCTCGCGCAGACGGTTGGAGTTGGAGGAGTTGCGAGACCCCACCACCAGCATGGCGTCCACCAGTCCTGCCATCTCCCGCACCGCATCCTGACGGTTCTGGGTGGCGTAGCAGATATCGTCCTTGCGCGGCCCCTGGATCTTGGGGAAGTGCTTGCGCAGCGCATCGATCACGTCAGAGGTCTCATCCACGCTCAGGGTAGTCTGGGTGACGAAGCAGAGGTCATCCGGATTCTTCACCTTGAGCTTGGCCACATCTTCTGGCGTCTCCACCAGATACATACCGCCTTCACGATTCTCGTACTGCCCCATGGTCCCGATCACCTCGGGGTGACCGGCGTGGCCGATGAGCACAGCCTCGGAGCCCTTACGGCTGGCGCGATGCACCTCCATATGCACCTTAGTCACCAACGGACAGGTGGCATCGAATACCTTGAGGGCGCGGGACTTGGCCATCTCGCGCACTGTCTTGGCCACACCGTGGGCAGAGAAGATGACGATGCTGTCATCCGGCACCTCGTCCAGCTCCTCGACGAAGACAGCGCCCGCCTCTTTCAGCTTGTTCACCACATAGCGGTTATGCACCACTTCGTGGCGGACATATATGGGGGCACCGAACTTCTCCAGCGCGCTCTCGACAATGCTGATGGCGCGATCGACACCGGCGCAAAAACCGCGAGGGTTAGCGAGCAGAATATCCATTAATGCACCTTCTCCTCATCATCAACGCCCAGGATCTCCACCTCGAAGGTGACGGTATGACCGGCCAGCGGGTGGTTGAAATCAACCGTCACCGACATCCCGGCTACTGCCCGGATGATGCCCGGCAGCTCGCTGCCATTGGGCTGATCGAACAGGATGATGGTGCCGACTTTTGGCTCCATATCGGCGCCAAACTTGGCACGGTCGAGATGGTAGATATTGTCGGGATTGGAGAGACCAAAGGCCTCTTCCGGCGCCAGCGTGAAGCTCTTGCTCTCCCCTTCGCGCAGCCCCAGCAGGCACTGCTCGAAGGTGGGGGTCAGGCTGCCATCGCCCATCCGCAGGCGGGCCGGCTTGCCGTGCAGCGCCGTGCTGTCGGCCACCGAGCCATCTTCCAGCTTGATGGAGAAGTGGAACAGCACACTGCTGTTAGCGGTGATCTGCTGGCTCATGCCTGCTCCTTTTTCTCACCACGGAACCCGTCCAGCACAATCATGGCGGCCCCGATAAAGATAAAGCTGTCGGCCAGATTGAATGCCGGCCAATGCGCACGCTGCCAGTAGAAGTCGAGAAAATCGACCACATGGCCCAGCACCAGTCGATCAAAGACGTTGCCGAGGGCGCCGCCGATGATGAGTGAATAGGCGATACCGCTCCAACGCTGGGTCACCGACTGCTTGCGCAGCCAGTGGATCAGCAATCCACAGATGGCAAAAGCCAGCACCGCGAAGAACCAGCGCTGCCAGCCCCCCTGATCAGCCAGAAAGCTGAATGCGGCGCCCTTGTTGTAGACGTGAACCAGATTGAAGAAGGGGGTGATCTCCACCCCCGGGTAACCAAATGGCAGCAACTTGACCACGGCGAGCTTGCTCGCCTGGTCCAGTACAAAGGCCAGAACTGCCAGCCACAGCCAACGCAGGCCGCTTTTATGTTGAGTCATGTTCATCAGGCAAATTGACGAGTTTCGCCGTCACCCTCAACGTTGGTCACACAGCGACCACAGATCTCTTCGTGACCCGCGATGGTGCCCACATCTTCTACATGGTGCCAGCAGCGGTCGCACTTGGCGGCGGCAGACTGGGCCACGCTCAGCCACAGGTCATCACGCTCGGTCGCCACAGAGCCTTCCGGCGCAGTGTCAGCCACGACCACCTTGGCTTTGGAGGTGAGCAGCACGAAGCGCAGCTCATCGGCCAGGGCATTCAGGCGTGCAGCCAGCTCCGGCTTGGCGAACAGGGTCAGTTCGGCCTGCAGGGAGCCGCCGATACGCTTCTCGCCACGAGCCACTTCCAGCGCCTTGTTCACTTCACCGCGCACGGTGAGGATCTCGGCCCAGAACTCGTCGTTGAGGGTTTCACCCGCTTCCAGCCCGAACAGGCCATCGTACCACTCTTCGGTGAAGACGAACTCGCCGCGCTCACCCGGCAGCAGGGCCCAGATTTCATCAGCGGTGAAGCTCATGATCGGCGCCATCCAGCGCACCATGGCCTCGGCAATGTGATAGAGGGCGGTCTGGCAGGAGCGACGGGCCAAGCTGTCAGCCTTGGCGGTGTACTGGCGATCCTTGATGACATCCAGATAGAAGGAGCCCATCTCGATGGAGCAGAACTGCATCAGCTTCTGAGTTACGCCGTGGAAGTTGTACTCGTCGAATGCCGCCATGATCTCGGCCTGTACCGCTTTGGCACGACCGACAGCCCAACGATCCACCACTACCATGTCGGCGGGCGCCACCATGTCGGTCGCTGGATTGAAGCCGTTCAGGTTGGCCAGCAGGAAGCGGGCAGTATTGCGAATACGACGATAAGCATCGGCAGAGCGCTTGAGGATCTCGTCGGAGACAGTCATCTCGCCGGTGTAGTCAGTGCTCGCTACCCACAGACGCAGGATGTCGGCACCCAGCTTGTTCATCACGTCCTGCGGGCTCACCACGTTGCCGATGGACTTGGACATCTTGCGACCCTGACCATCCACAGTGAAGCCGTGAGTCAGCACCTGGTTGTAGGGAGCCTTGTCTTTCATGGCCACACCGATCATCAGGGAGGACATGAACCAGCCACGGTGCTGGTCAGAACCTTCCAGATACATGTCGGCCGGCTTGCCGTTGAACTCGGGACGGGCATCAACCACGGAAGCGTGGGTAGAACCGGAGTCAAACCAGACGTCCAGAGTGTCAGGCACCTTGTCGTACATGTCTGCATCGGCACCCAGCAGCTCGGCCTTGTCCAGATCCCACCATGCCTGAATGCCGGACTGCTCGACCCGCTTGGCTACTTCGTGCATCAGGCGCACGGATTCCGGGTGCAGTTCCTGGGTCTCTTTATGGACGAACAGGGAAATAGGCACACCCCAGGTGCGCTGACGGGAGATACACCAGTCAGGACGGTTCTCGACCATCGCCTGAATGCGGTTTTTACCCCAGGCCGGTATCCAGCCGCTCTGGCCTTGCTGGGCAATGCCGTCCTTCTCGATGCGCTCGATCTCTTCCAGTGCGCGCTTGCGCAGACCCTTCTGCTCCATGCTGATGAACCACTGTGGAGTAGCACGGAAGATGATCGGGGTCTTGTGACGCCAGCAGTGCGGATAGGAGTGATTGAACACCTTGTGGTGCAGCAGGGCGCCGCGCTCGGTCAGCACTTCGATCACGGAGGCATTGGCCTTAAACACATGCTGGCCGGCAAACAGTTCGGTATCCGGCAGGTAAACACCGTTGCTGCCAACCGGGTTGGCCACTTCCAGACCGTATTTCTGACCGACCACGAAGTCTTCCTGACCGTGGCCAGGGGCGGTGTGAACGGCACCGGTACCGGCATCCAGGGTAACGTGGTCACCCAGTACCACAGGTACATCGAAGCTGTAGAAGGGGTGGTTGAAGCGCAGCAGCTCGAGCGCGGCACCCTTGGCATAGCCCAGATTGTGGAACTTCTCGATACCGGCGCGATCCATGACGTCCTTGACCAGCTCTGCGGCCAGGATCAGACGCTCGGGGTTCTCCCCTTCAACTTGCACTAGCGCATAGTCGAGGTCGGCGTGCATGGCGATGGCGCGGTTGGCTGGCAGGGTCCACGGAGTGGTGGTCCAGATCACCGCAGAGATCGGGCCCTTGCCGGTGTGGCCTTCGGCGCAGTCAAACTTGGCGGCAACGGTCGCCTCATCAACAGCCTTGAAGCGCACATCGATGGAGGGGGAGTTCTTGTCGTAGTACTCAACTTCGGCTTCAGCCAGCGCGGAGCCGCAATCGGTACACCAGTGCACCGGCTTGGAACCTTTGTGCAGGTGACCGTTTTCAACGATCTTGGCCATGGAGCGGATGATGTTGGCTTCGGTGCCAAAATCCATGGTCAGGTAGGGGTGTTCCCAGTCGCCCAGCACACCCAGACGGATGAAGTCGGTCTTCTGCGCTTCGATCTGGGTCTTGGCGTATTTGCGGCACTCGGCGCGGAATTCGGCAGCGGAAACCTTCTCGCCCGGCTTGCCGACCATGCCTTCTACTTTCAGTTCGATAGGCAGACCGTGGCAATCCCAACCCGGCACATAGGGGGAATCGAAACCGGAGAGGCCCTTGGACTTGATGATGATGTCTTTGAGGATCTTGTTGACCGAGTGACCGATGTGAATGTTGCCGTTCGCATAGGGGGGGCCATCATGCAGAATGAAAGAAGGCTTGCCCGCTTTGGCGCGGCGAATAGCGCCGTAGAGATCCTGATCGTACCAACGTTTCAGCATGTTGGGTTCGCGCTTGGCCAGATCGCCACGCATCGGAAACTCGGTTTCCGGAAGATTCAGGGTGTGTTTATAGTCGCTCATCAGTCCTGGGTTCCCTTCTTTTCTAAAAGAGTGCTGGGTAAATTGAATTGTGGCAGCCCGAACCAGGCTCGGGCAGCCAGGGCATCTCGTTCGATCTGCTCTTTCAAGGCAGTGAAAGAGGCAAACTTCTGCTCTTCGCGCAGCTTGTGGCGAAGCAGCACCTTGACCTGCTGACCATATAGATCACCAGAAAAATCAAATAGATGTACTTCCAATCTGGCTTGTGTACCGCTCAAGGTCGGCCGTACACCCACATTGGCTACACCGGGGAAGGTCTTGCCGGAACATATCACTTCCACCGCAAACACGCCACCGACCGGGATCACCTGACGCTTGAGGGCCAGATTGGCGGTGGGAAAACCTATGGTGCGCCCCAGCTTGTCGCCGTGAGCCACCCGGCCGCTGATGGTGTAGGGACGGCCAAGCATCAGCTCCACTTCCGCCATCCGGCCCGCCTTAAGGGCTTCACGCACCAGGGTGCTGCTGACCCGCTGCCGTTCGAGCTGGAAGCTCTGGGTACTGATCACCTCGAAGCCGAAGCGATGGCCCGCCTCCTCCAGCAGGTGGAAGTCCCCTTCCCGCCCCTTGCCGAAGCGAAAATCGTCGCCGACCACCAGGTAGCGCACCCCGAGCTTTTCCACCAGCAACTGCTCGATGAAGGTCGAGGCTGCCTGCTCGGCAAAGCGGTGGCTAAAGCGCACGCAGAGCATGCGATCGATATGCAGCCCCTGCAGTGCTTCGTACTTTTCCCGCAACCGGCTCAGCCGGGCGGGCGCCGCCGTGCCGGCAAACAGCTCCAGCGGCTGCGGCTCAAACAGCATGACGCAGGCGGGCAATCCCAGCTGGGCCGCTTTCTCCTTGAGACGTGCCAATACCGCATGGTGACCCTGATGAACCCCATCAAAGTTGCCAATGGTTAATACACATCCCCGGTGACGGGGCTTGAGATTGTGAATGCCGCGAATAAGCTCCATCAGTGCCTTGTGCGTTGCTGCCATGGAAATCGGCGGATTATATATCAGGCAGCAAGCAGGGTCAGCCCTCATAGCCTGATTTCAACTATCCGTGCCCAATCACGCCCTCTGCGGCGCCATGAGGCACTATCCCCATGGCGCCGCAGGATCACGGCTACTGCTGCCCCGATTTAAGGTGACGCGGCCGAATGCCGAGCAGCAGCAACACCACTGCATAGACCGCAGCCCCCAGCGACAGCAGCATGGTCAGCTGCAAACTGGCCTTGCCCATGCTCCATGCGCCCCACTGGGTCAGATCCGGCGACAGATAGGCGAGCACGCCCCCCATCAGCACGCTGGCGACCAGCAACTTGAGGCAGAACACGCCGGTATGGCGGGAGGGACGATAGACACTCTGCTGGTACAACCCTTTGAACAGCAAAGCCGCATTCAGGGTACCCGAGCAGGCGGTCGAGAGCGCCAACCCCACGTAACCGAGCGGGTAGATGAAGATGAGGTTGCAAACCATGTTGGCAATCATCGACATCACCCCGATCCGCACCGGCGTTTTGGTGTCCTGACGGGCGTAGTAACCGGGCGCCAGCACCTTGATTAGCATCAGGGAGAGCAGACCGGTAGTGGAGGCCAGCAGGCTGGCGCTCGACATGCTCACTTCATGCAGGCCGAACTCGCCGCGCATGAACAGCACCCGCAAAATGGGCTCGCGCATCACCGCAATGCCTATCATGGCGGGCAGGCCGAGCAGCATCACCATCCGCACCCCCCAATCCATGGTGCGGGAGAAGTCCGCCGGATCGGCATCCACATGCTTCTTGGCCAGCGCAGGCAGGATCACGGTACTGATGGCCACTGCAAAGAGGCCGAGGGGGAACTCCAGCAGGCGATCAGAGTAGTAGAGGTAACTGATGGCACCGGTCGCGAGGAAAGAAGCCAGCATGGTGTTGACCAGCAGGTTGATCTGGCTGACCGAGACCCCGAACAGGGCAGGGATCATCAGGGTGCGGATCTTCACCACCCCAGGATGATTCCACCCCCATTTGGGCCATACCAGCATGTTGATTTGGCGCAAAAAGGGGTACTGGAACAAAAACTGCACCAAACCGCCCAAAAAGACACCAATCGCCAGCGAGATCTCAGGTTTGTCCATCAGCGGTGCAATCCACCAGGCCGCCGCAATCATGGTGATGTTGAGAAACACCGGCGTAAACGACGAGACCGCAAAGCGGCCGAAGGTGTTGAGGATGGCCCCCGCCATGGCGGTAAAGGTGATAAACCAGAGGTAGGGGAAGGTGATTTTGAGCATCAGACTGGCGAGCTCGAACTTCTCGGCCGCAGGGCCGCCGTGCAGCCAGTCCCAGAACCAGCCCCAGCCAAACAGCGCGGTCAGCACACCCGACCCCAGCACACCGAGCAGGGTGACCACAGTCACTATGCCCCCCAGCGTGCCCGCAACCGCCGCCAGCAATTCACGCACTTCCCCCTCGTCGCCATTTTTCTTGTACTCCGTCATCACGGGAACAAAGGCCTGGTTGAAGGCACCTTCGGCGAACAGACGACGCAGAAAGTTGGGAATGCGATTGGCAAAAAAGAAGACGTCGGCGGCCACCCCGGCACCAAGCAGATTTGCGATGACCACATCGCGAACCAAGCCCATTACGCGGGATGCCAGCGTCATTCCGGACACTATCATGCCGGATTTGATCAATTTCTTACTCAAGACGAGGCCTCTGGAACTGTCAGAATGAAAAGAATGCTGCTAGAATCGGCCGACAGTTTAACCGTCTCCCTACTGACACACCACCGGGAGGCGGTGTTTATTTGCACAAATCATTTGACAATATGTGGTTGGAAGGGCATATTTCCGGGCCTTTTCAATACACTCGCTAAGACAGTTTTAGGAGTTTTACCTTGGCTAACATCAAATCTGCTAAGAAGCGCGCTCTTCAGTCAGAAAAACGCCGTCAGCACAACGCCAGCCGTCGTTCCATGACCCGTACCTACCTGAAGAAAGTCATTGCTGCTATCGCCTCTGGCGACAAAGCTGCTGCGACTGCCGCTTTCGCTGTTGCTCAGCCGATCATGGATCGTATGGCGACCAAAGGCCTGATCCACAAGAACAAAGCAGCTCGTCACAAGAGCCGCCTGTCTGCCCAGATCAAAGCTATGGCTTAATCAGCGTCTGCTGATCAAAGCTGAAAAAACCGGCCTTAGTGCCGGTTTTTTATTTATCTGCGCTGCAATAAAGTCGATGCAGCAAACTGATCATTTCACGCACCTCATGGCTGCGCAGCGAATAGTAGACCGTCTGGGCCTCTTTGCGCGTTGTCACCAGCTCATCCCGCCGCAGCAGCGCAAGATGCTGTGACAAGGCCGACTGACTCAATCCCAATCGCTCGTTGAGCTCCCCCACCGACAGTTCGCGCTCCAGCAACTGGCACAGAATAAACAGCCGCCGCTCGTTGGCCAGCGCCTTGAGCAAGGCCACCGCTTTACTCGCATTGGCCTCCATCTCTTCAAGTTGCATCACATCTCTCCTCTACCACTCGCCAATGATACGTGGTGACGGGCCGTTTTAAAACGACAGGGTGGCCGGCTGGATGGCGGAGAAGTTCTCCTGGCCGGAAAAGAGAAAGGTAAAATCGCTCTCGCAGACCCGCTTCACCGCCGGATGCTGGATCATCCGTTCGGCGAAGATGACGTAATACTCCTCCATCAGATCCTGGGTTTCACCGATCAGCATCACCCCCTCCCCCTCAAGGATCTCCTCCCGATAGATAGTCGGGGCCATGAAGATGCCCTGATTGAAGAAGCCAAACGCCTTCAGCAAGGCGGCATCATCAAACTCGCCAAGAATGCTGGGGGAGACACCTTGCTGCTCGAACCACTGGGTCAGCTGACGCCCCATGGCAGTACGGCGACCGGGGATCAACAGCTTGCGCTCCTCCAGACAGGCGGGAAAGGGCTTCTCGGGCAGCGGCGCCTTGCAGAAGAAGCTGACGCCACAGCCTCCCAGCCGTTTGGAGAGCAGGCCCGCATGCTGGCTGGAGTCCACCGGACAGTCGGAGAGGATCATATCGAGCTTGTGCTCGCTCAGCTGCTCCAGCAGTAGTTCGTGGGTTGATTCGAAACAGCGCAGATGGATGGATCCATCATTGGGGATGACAGAGAGCAGCACGCGGCTGGCCAGGCGCTTGGAGAGTGCATCGGCGATGCCGACGTCGAACAGGATCTGGCTCTCCTTGCGGTAGTTGACGATATCAAGCATCTCGTAGGAGAGGCTGAACATCTTGTCGGCATAACGAAATACCAGCTGGCCCAGCTCGGTTGCCTCAAGGGAGCGCCCCTTGCGTTTGAGCAGCTTGCCACCGAGGCGCTGCTCCAGCAGCTTGATCTGACCGGTGACGGTTTGCGGGGTCAAAAAAAGGGCTTCCGCTGCCTGGGTAACGGAGCCCTTCTTCTGAGTCATCCAGAAATAGTAGAGATGGTTGTAGTTAAGGTGTGACATCCGATGGGGTTCCCGCTTGACGCGGACTCCGGTAGCAGCTGAGTTCAACCGCCAGAATGTCATACATGTCGCTAACCGAGTCAACCTTGTTCGCGCCAAACTGCTCCATCAGACTGGCCTTGAGGCGTGCCTTGTCAGGCATCCGGTCAGCGCAATAACGCTTGTTGGAACGCTTTACCATCTCGCCAGCCCGGCTGCTCAGCGCCCGCTCGGAGAAGGTCTCGCCAAAGCGCGCCTTGGCCTGCTTGTCCCCCAGCAGCAGGGCGCTGTCTACCACCCCGTTGAGATAGGCAGAGCAGTTCGCCGAAGTGGCGTCCTGCTTGCAATCCTCCAGCCCGCCGGCCCATGCCGCGGGGCTCAACAACAGCATCAACAACCCTGTATGCAGCTTCATAGTCCCTCCGTACTCTGTTCCCCTTCACCCTTGGGAAGGGCCATGCGCAAGGCCAGATAGCCGACTACCGCCGCCATGGTGGAACCCACCAGGATCCCGAGGCGAGAGTAGCTGCCGTAATCCAGCCCACCGTGCTCGAAGGCGAGAGACGCGATAAACATCGACATGGTGAATCCGATGCCACAGAGGATGCTGACCGCAAAAATCTGCTTGAAGTTGACCCCGGGCGGCAACTGGGCGATGCCCAGCTTGACCGACAGCCAGCTGATGGTGAACACCCCGAGCGGCTTGCCGATAAACAGCCCCAGCATGATCCCCATAGGCACCGGACTCAGCAGGGAGGAGAGACCAATCCCTTCCAGCGATACCCCGGCGTTGGCAAAGGCAAACAGCGGCAGGATCAGATAGGCACTCCAGGGGTGCAGTTGATGCTCCAGATACTTGAGCGGCGAGGCGTAACGCTTGCCGTTAAGCGGAACCATAAAGCCCACCACTACACCCGCCAGGGTCGCATGGACGCCAGACTTGAGCACCGCAACCCAGAGCACCAGACCAATCAACATGTAGAAGCTGATCCTGTCTTCACCACGGCGATTCATCCAAAGCAGAGTGAGGGTTGCCAGAATACCGATGGCCAGCGCCTCAAGCGACAGCTGCTGGGTATAGAAGAGCGCGATGATGATGATGACACCCAGGTCATCCATGATGGCCAGCGCCAGCAGGAATACTTTCAGGCTCACCGGCACCCGCTTGCCAAGCAGCGCCATCACCCCGAGGGCAAAGGCGATATCGGTCGCAGCCGGGATCGCCCAGCCAGCGCGCGCCACTTCATCCGAATAGTTGAAAAAGGCGTAGATCAAGGCCGGAGCCAGCATGCCGCCCACCGCCGCAATAGCCGGGAAAGTCGCCTGAACCCGGGTCGAGAGCGCCCCTTCCAGCATTTCACGCTTCACTTCCAGACCAACCAGCAGGAAGAAGATCGCCATAAAGCCATCGTTGATCCAGAGCAGCAGCGGCTTGTTAATGTCGAGGGCCGCGATGCGCACCTGCACCGGCGTATCGAGAAACGCCTGATACCCGCCAGCCAGCGCGGTATTGGCTAAAATCATTGCCAGCATGGCAGCCATGATCAGAATAATTCCGGAGGCGGCCTCCAGCTTCAGGAACTTTTTGATTACGTCACTCATGGTTAAATTTTCCACCGTATTGCTTTGGTTTGAGTCTATCCCTTGCAACAACCAATGGAAAATCGTTTCTTGCTGCTCAATACAACGAAAAAACCGAAGGCAAAATAGAACATACCTGCTATAAGCAGGTTTTTCCTCGTCTCTGGCTACCGTCTTATTAATCAATAAAATGAATTTTCAATTATTTAACTGCATAAAAAAGGCGCCCTGAGGCGCCTTGCTATCAGATGGCGACGGGCGCCTTGATGCCGGGATGGGGGTCATAACCCTCGATCTCGAAATCCTCGAACTTGTAGTCGAAGATGGAGTCAGGTTTGCGCTTGATCACCAGGGTCGGCAGCGGGCGCGGCTCGCGGGAGAGCTGCAGAGCTGTCTGCTCCATGTGGTTGGAGTAGAGGTGCACATCACCGCCAGTCCAGACGAAGTCACCCACTTCCAGATTGCACTGCTGGGCCATCATGTGGGTCAGCAGGGCGTAGCTGGCGATGTTGAACGGCAGGCCGAGGAACACATCGCAACTGCGCTGGTAGAGCTGGCAGGAGAGCTTGCCGTCCGCCACATAGAACTGGAAGAAGGCGTGGCAGGGAGCCAGCGCCATCTTGTCAAGTTCACCCACGTTCCAGGCGGAGACTATGATGCGGCGCGAATCCGGGTTGTGCTTGATGTCATCCACCGCCTTCTGGATCTGGTCGATGACAGACCCGTCAGCGGCAGGCCAGGAGCGCCACTGAGCACCGTAAACCGGCCCCAGATCGCCATTCTCGTCGGCCCACTCATCCCAGATGCTGACGCCGTTTTCCTTCAGATAGGCGGTATTGGTATCGCCATTGAGGAACCAGAGCAGCTCGTGAATGATGGAGCGCAGGTGGCACTTCTTGGTGGTCACCAGCGGGAACCCCTCCGCCAGATTGAAGCGCATCTGATGGCCGAACAGGGAGACAGTACCGGTGCCGGTACGGTCTGACTTGACGGTGCCCTCATCGAGAATTTTCTGCATCAGGTCGAGATAAGCTCGCATTATTTCGCCTCCTTCATGGCATTACCGAACAACTGCGGACGCTTGTAGGCAGCCCAAATCATCAGGGCACCGGCGATAATCATCGGGGTGGAGAGGATCTGGCCCATGCTGATCTCCTGGAAGTAGAGACCGAGCTGGCTGTCCGGCTGGCGCACAAACTCCACCAGGAAGCGGAACAGGCCGTAGAACAGCAGGAACATGCCGGAGATGGCGCCGCGCGGCGGATTCTTGCGCCAGAACAGGTTGAGGATGATGAACAGCACCACCCCTTCCAGGGCGAACTGGTAAAGCTGGGAGGGATGACGCGGCTCGGGGCCGGCCTCCGGGAAGATGATGGCCCAGGGCACATCGGTGACCCGGCCCCACAGCTCGCCGTTGAGGAAGTTGCCGATCCGGCCGACGCCGAGACCAAACGGAATGAGCGGTGCCACAAAATCGGCCACGGTGAAGAAGTGGCGCTTGGTCTTGTGGGCAAACCAGATCATCGCGGTGATCACCCCGATCAGCCCACCGTGGAACGACATACCGCCGGTCCAAATCTTGAACAGATAGGTGGGATCCGCGAGGAAGAGATCGAAGTTGTAGAACAGCACGTAACCGACACGGCCACCGAGGATCACCCCGAGGAAACCGTAGAACAGCAGATCCGATACCTCGTTGCGGGTCCAGCCGCTGTTCGGTGCATCGGCGCGACGGCCGGCAAGCCACATGGCAAATGCGAAACCGAACAGGTACATGAGACCATACCAGCGTACCGATAGTGGTCCCAAACTGAATGCTACGGGATCAATCTGCGAGAAAACCCAATATCCATCGTGCTGCATATGCGGCCCCAGTCAAAATAAAAGCCGCATTTTCCGATCATTCGTCAGCAGGGACAAGGCATGATTATCAATCACTCTATTTCGATTTATGACCGGCTCGCAGCAAACCGCCCAAACCATGCTCCTCCAGATAGCGAGCAAACAGGCCGCGCAGCACGTGGGGATTGTCATGTTTGAGGCCATCGGCCATCAGTTCGGTCAACTCGCTCAGGGTGGATTGACGCAGCACGTACTTGATCCGGGCGATGTTGTGGGTGTTCATACTGAAGCGGCGATAGCCCATGGCCAGCAGCAGCAATACACCTACCGGATCACCGGCCAGCTCGCCACACACCGACACCGGCTTCTGGTAGCGATGGGAGGCATCAACCAGCTGTTGCAGGGCGCGGATCACCGCAGGATGGAAGGCATCATAGATGTTGGCAACCCGGGAATTGTTGCGATCTACCGCCAGCAGGTACTGGGTCAGGTCGTTACTGCCCACCGACCAGAAATCGATGAGCGGCGCCATCTCCGGCAAGATAAAGAGGGCTGAGGGCACCTCGATCATCACCCCGAGGCTGGGGTAGCGGATCACCGCATCACGGCTGGCTGCCTCTTCCGACACTTCCCGCCACGCCTGATCCAGCAGGCGACGGGAGGCCTTGATTTCGCTGACGCTGCTGATCATCGGCAGCATGATGGCCAGATTGTCCAGCCCTTCGCTGGCCCGCAGCATCGCCTTGAGCTGCACCAGAAACAGTTCGGGGTGATCCAGGGTGATCCGGATCCCCCGCCAGCCAAGGAAGGGGTTTTCCTCGACGATGGGGAAATAGGGTAACGGCTTGTCGCCGCCCACATCCAGCGTCCGCATGCAGACCGGCCGGTTGCGGTAGGTCTCCAGAATGCCGCGATAACGGGCTGTCTGCTCCCACTCTGAGGGGAAGCTCTCCTGCAGCATAAAGGGGATCTCGGTGCGATAGAGACCGACCCCGTCCGCCAGCTGGTTGAGGGAGATCTCGGTATCGGCGCTGAGACCGGCGTTGAGCAACAGGGAGACCTTGGTGCCGTCGGCGGTTTCGGATGGCAGGTTGTCGACACTGCGCACCAAGGTATCGAGCGCCCGCTCTTCGCTCAGCAGCTGACGATACTCAGTCAGAATCACCTGATTGGGTTCGATGAAGAGATCGCCGCTGTAACCATCGACAACCAGCATGCGACCGCCGATGTCGCCGAGGGGCAGATCGACCCCCATGATGGCGGCGACCCCCATGGCGCGGGCCAGAATGGCCGCATGGGAGTTAGTTCCCCCCTTGAGCGAGACCACCCCGGTCAGATACTCGCGGGGCACTTCCGCCAGAATGGTGGCTGTCACCTCGTCGGCGACCAGCACCACCGGCTCGCCGATGGAGATATGTTCCGGTTCATTCTGCACCAGTCGGCTGATCAGCCGCTGGGCAATATCCTTCACGTCGGTGGAGCGCTCCTGCAAGTAGGGATCCTTCATCCCCTTGAACTGCTCGATCAAGCGATCACTGATGAGCTTGACCGCAGAGACCGCAGTCCAGTGCTCCTTGCTCACCTTGTTGCGAATCGGCTTGATGTAGCCGGGATCGTTCAGCAGATGGAGGTAGATATCGAAAATCGCCACCGAATCCTGGCTGTAGCTCTCGCGAAAACGCAGCGCCAGACTCTCCAAGTCGTGCCGCACCTCCTCAACCGCCAGCTCCAGCCGTGCCAGCTGGCTGGCATGGTCTTCATCCTTGCGCGGGGTAATGGACGAGAGCGCCTTCCGGGGCCGCCACACCCAAGCCTTGGCCATGGCGATGCCGCTGGCACCGGCAATACCACGCAGCGGCTTGCTCCAGTCGGTCTTCTGCAACCACCCCTTGGCTTGCGCCTGGGCGATCCGCGCCGCCAGCTGGGCCGCCAGGGTGACCATGAAGGACTCTTCCCCCTCATCGAAGCGGCGGCTCTCCTTCTGCTGCACCACCAGAATGCCGACTACCTGACGCTGATGCATGATGGGAGCGCCGAGGAAGGAGCGGAACGCCTCTTCGGCAACATCGGGCAGGAATTTGAAACTGGGGTGCGCGGGGGCATCAGCCAGGTTGATCAGTTCTTCCCGCTGACCCACCAGACCAACGATACCCTGCTCGTAGGGCAGGGTCACCTTGCCGACCGCGGACGGGGCCAAGCCGTCGGTAGCCGCCAGGCGATAGCGGCGCACCTCGGGTTCCGAGACATAGACGGAGCAGCAGTCCACTGCCATGGCGTGCCGGGTCTGGCTCACCAATGCCTGCAAGGCCTGCTCGAGGGTATTGGCCTCGGCCATGCTCTCGACGATACGTCTCAGTTCCGTTAACAACTAATCTGTGCTCCTTAACGGGCGCGGTTGCGCCGCCCATCCTTCTTGTTGACCTGCACTACCGGCACTGGCATCGCCAGCGGGGCAAACTCTTTCATGACCCGGCGGTAAACCTCCCGCTTGAACGAGACGACCTGACGCACCGGATACCAGAAGCTGACCCAGCGCCAGTCGTCAAATTCGGGATGGCCATGACAACCGAACTGGATCCGCGACTCCTTGCCCGAATTCAGCTGTAACAGGAACCATTTTTGTTTTTGGCCAATACAGACCGGTGAACTGTCCCAGCGGACAAGACGTTTGGGTAAACGGTACTTTAGCCAGTTACGACTGGTGGCCATGATGGTCACATCTTCGGGCTTGAGGCCAATCTCCTCATACAGCTCTCGATACATGGCCTGCTCTGGCGTTTCACCATCATCAACCCCCCCCTGCGGAAACTGCCAGGAGTGCTGCCCATAGCGTTTAGCCCACAACACTTGTCCTTCACGGTTACAGATCACGATACCGACATTGGGACGAAATCCGTCGCCATCAATCACGTGATCACCTTATAAAGGCTGAATCTATAAGGAGATTGTTCCACATTCACTCCGTGGCAGCAAACAAGGAGTGAATCCCCTGTTTCATGAATAACTTTCGATTTCAAACATACTTATAAACAAATCCAAGGATCCGCGCCCCCAAGTTGCCCACCCAGGCTGTGCATAAAGCTGTTAGCAAACGGGTATATACAGTACTTTTTAACTGTACGCGAAAAGTGCCCCTCCGTATCACCACGCGACATGAAATATAAAAAATCATTATTTTTTATAAACTTGAGATAAGACAACTGGATCTAGATCCATGTTCCCCCAAGAGTCAGATCCATGATCCGGATTGTGAACAAGTTCAACTGCTCAAAGATCCACCGCGGCGAAATTATCCACAGGAGTGGCACAATATCTACCCCGTTTACCCTGTAAAAATGGGGTGGCATTCACAATTTTTTGTAACATATCAGCGACTCCAATCACTTTCATCCACTTATCCAAGATTTCTGTGGATAACTGTGTGTAACATCATGCACAAACCCTTGGACAACTATTTCGAGGTCAAAGCAGACCTGGCTTACTGCTCGATAAAACAGACAAAATCCTTTAAAATCATAATGATGAACTGATAGCCCCCAAATTCTCTGCATTTGATCTTATCCACTCAGGATCGGTTATAAAAACAGCGATCCTTCTCGGGATCCTCCCCTGTTAGAATATGGCGAGCAAGATGGAGCCAACTATGCCAAGCAATCCCCAATCCGAGCAGGAGTTATTGAGCCGCGCCTATGCCATGGCCGGCTTCACGCTGGCGCAGCTGGCCGCCGAGGCTGGTGTTGCGGTGCCCAAAGACCTGCGCCGTGACAAGGGGTGGGTCGGTCAGTTGATCGAGCTGCAACTGGGAGCCAGCGCAGGGAGCAAGCCGGAGCAGGACTTCCCGGAGCTGGGGATCGAACTCAAGACGATCCCCGTGGATCCTCAAGGCAAACCGCTGGAGACCACCTTCGTCTGCGTCGCCCCGCTGATCGGCGTCAGCGGCCAGCGCTGGGAGGAGTCCAACGTACGCAACAAGCTCTCCCGGGTGCTCTGGATCCCGGTGGAAGGCAGTCGCGAGATCCCGGTTGGCGAGCGGCGAGTCGGCATGCCGCTGATGTGGAGCCCGAATGAAGAGGAAGATCGGCTACTGCGTCAGGACTGGGAGGAGCTAATGGACATGATAGTGCTGGGAGAAGTAGAGCAGATCAGCGCACGCCACGGCCAGGTGATGCAACTGCGGCCCAAGGCGGCCAACAACAAGGCGCTGACTCGCGCCATCGGCCGCGATGGTCAACCCATCATGACCCTGCCCCGCGGCTTCTATCTCAAGATCGACTTTACCCACAGTTTGCTGCAACGCTATTTTGCCTTGCCGACTTGATCTGCCTTATCAACATCTTTGTCATATGGTGGTATAAAAATAGACAGGAGCCATTTTTAACTCACAGACAAGGAGGCGTCATGCCACTGATCAAACAGTTTTTAAAGTCCAAGCCCGAGGTCAAGGTGACCTTTGCCGTAGAGAAAGAGGCAGCAGCAGGGGCGGAACAGGTGATGCTGATCGGCGAGTTCACCCAGTGGCAACCGGTCGAGCTGAAGCGCATGAAGAGCGGCGAGTTCAAAGCCACCCTCAATCTGCCGACCGACGGCCCGGGTTACTTCGAATATTGCTACCAGCTCATCACCCCGGCAGGGGAAACCCTCTACGAGAATGACTGGGCAGCGGATGACTATGTGCCAGGCCCCTTCGGGCGAGACAACTCGGTAGTTCGGGTCATCCAGTAACGGCTCCCAGATAGCCAATAGACGGATACAAAAAAGGCTCGCCATTGGCGAGCCTTTTCACTACCTGTCGAGCTATTTGCCGACATACCGACACCAATTCGAATCGAATTAGTTGAGCTTCTCTTTGATACGAGCAGCTTTGCCGGACAGGTTGCGCAGGTAGTACAGTTTGGCGCGGCGAACATCACCACGACGCTTCAGTTCTACACTGTGGATCAGCGGAGAGTGAGTCTGGAATACACGCTCAACACCTTCGCCGTTGGAGATCTTGCGAACGGTGAAAGCAGAGTGCAGACCGCGGTTACGCTTGGCAATAACGATGCCTTCGAAAGCCTGCAGACGCTCTTTACCACCTTCTTTAACACGAACTTGAACACGTACAGTGTCGCCCTGGGCAAAAGCCGGGATGTCGGTACGCAGTTGCTCTTGTTCAAGCTGCTGAATAATCTTGCTCATTGTCTTTCCTTACCTAGGATAAACTGAAAACTCTACTTAACGCTGTCACGCACTTCGCGGACATACTCGGCAAGAAGTGATTCTTGCTCGTCAGTCAGAGCTAGGTTGTTAATAAGTTCCGGCCTTCTTTGCCAGGTTCGTCCGAGCGACTGCTTAAGACGCCAGCGTCGAATCACTTCGTGATTGCCGCTTGTCAGCGCCTCGGGCACCGCCAATCCATCCAACACCTCCGGCCGAGTATAGTGGGGATGATCCAGCAAGCCATCCGTAAAGGAGTCTTGCTCGGCACTGGCCTGATCGCCCAAAACCCCGGGGACCAGACGCGAAACCGCATCGATCAGGGTCATGGCAGGCAACTCGCCACCACTTAACACGTAATCCCCGATAGACCACTCTTCGTCGACTTCGGTTTGTATCACGCGTTCATCGATACCTTCGTATCGACCGGCTACCAGAATCAGTTTTTGATTCGTCGCCAACTCGGTTACGCCCGCTTGAGTCAGCTTGCGTCCCTGAGGAGAGAGATAGATGACTTTCGCCCCGTCTCCCGCTGCTTGCTTGGCTGCATGAATCGCGTCACGCAGCGGCTGAACCATCATTAACATGCCGGGCCCACCACCATAAGGACGATCATCGACCGTACGGTGTTTATCGTGGGTAAACTCCCGGGGGTTCCAGCACTCAATCTGCAGCAGGCCACTCTTGACGGCCCGACCCGTTACCCCGTGCTCGGTAATGGCTCGGAACATTTCAGGGAAGAGGCTAATCACCCCAATCCACATAAGAAACCTCCGGCACCCGTGTTAGCGCGGGAAACTAGAAACCAGGATCCCAATCAACTTCGATTGTTCGAGCAGTCAGATCAATATTCTTGATCACCTGCTCTTCCAGGAACGGAATCAACCGCTCCTTTGCACCAAAGGCATCTTTTACATTGGCCTCAACCACCAACACATCGTTGGAGCCGGTTTCCATCAATTCGGTCACCTTGCCCAGGTCGTATCCCTTGGTGGTCACCACGGAGCAACCAATCAGGTCACGCCAGTAGAACTCACCTTCAGGCAACGCAGGCAACAGATCGGCGGGTACGCCAATCTCGACATTGGTCAATGCCAGGGCATCTTCGCGCACATCGATACCATCGAGTTTGCAGATCAGACCCTTGTTGTGACGTTTCCAGGATGAAACCCGAATTTCACGCCACGCCCCGTTCTGATTAATCAGCCAGGGGTTGTAATCGAAAATCGCTTCGGCAACATCGGTGAAGGAGTTCACTTTAAGCCAGCCCTTGATGCCATAAACGGTACCCAGGGTGCCCAGAACTACAGGTTTTTCCACCTTAACTCCTTACCGTTGGGCTGATTAAGCAGCTTTTTTAGCGTCTTTGATCAGCTTGGCAACGCGGTCAGAAACAGCGGCACCAGTAGCAACCCAATGCTCGATACGAGCCAGGTCCAGGTTCAGCTTTTCAGCTTGACCAGCAGCAACCGGGTTGAAGAAACCAACGCGCTCGATGAAGCGACCGTCACGGGCGCAACGGCTGTCAGAAACTACTACCTGGTAGAACGGACGCTTTTTCGCGCCACCACGTTGTAAACGAATGGTTACCATATCGTCCTCATTAACATCTAATGAACAAGGCCCGCAAACACGCGGACCCTAGCTTAAAATAAGCCGCGTAATTCTACTTGGATTCGTAATAATTGCAACCAAGCCAGCCATTTTTTGCGCAGAGCGGCAATGAAAAGGGGCCTGCCGCAGCAGACCCCCATCAACACGCAGGCCGGATCAGAACGGGCCGCGACCGCCGCCGAAACCGGGGGGCAGCATGTTCTTCATCTGGCTCATCATCTTGCGCATGCCTCCCTTGCCGGACATCTTCTTCATCATGCGCTGCATCTCGGTGAACTGCTTGAGCAGCTTGTTCACATCCTGCACCTGCATGCCGGAACCTGCGGCGATACGGCGTTTGCGGGAACCCTTGATGAGATCGGGATGGGCACGCTCCTTGGGTGTCATGGAGCTGATGATCGCCTCCATCCGCACGGTGAGCTTGTCATCCATCTGATCTTTGACGTTATCCGGCAGACCGGACATGCCGGGCAGCTTGTCGAGCATCCCCATCATGCCGCCCATATTGCGCATCTGGGCCAACTGCTCGCGGAAATCTTCCAGATCGAAGCCCTTGCCACTCTTGACCTTGCTGGCCAGCTTGGCGGCTTTCTCCTTGTCGACGTTGCGCTCCACCTCTTCGATAAGAGAGAGCACATCGCCCATACCGAGGATGCGGGAGGCAAGACGATCCGGGTGGAACGGCTCCAGCGCATCGGTTTTTTCGCCCATACCGATAAACTTGACCGGCTTGCCGGTGATGTGGCGCACCGACAGCGCAGCACCACCACGGGCATCGCCGTCCGCCTTGGTGAGGATCACGCCGGTGAGCGGCAGCGCTTCATTGAACGCCTTGGCGGTGTTGGCGGCATCCTGACCTGTCATGGCATCCACCACGAACAGGGTCTCGACCGGCTTGATGGTGGCATGCAGATCCTGAATCTCGGCCATCATCTCGCTGTCGACGTGCAGACGACCGGCGGTATCGACGATCACCACGTCATAGAATTTCTTGCGCGCCTGATCGATGGCTGCGGTGGCGATGTCGACCGGCTTCTGGCTGGCATCGCTCGGGAAAAAGTCGACGCCGATGTCGCTCGCCAGGGTCTCCAGCTGCTTGATCGCTGCTGGGCGATAAACGTCAGCACTGACCACCAGCACCTTCTTCTTGCTGCGCTCTTTGAGCAGCTTGGCCAGTTTGCCAACTGTGGTGGTCTTACCGGCCCCCTGCAGACCGGCCATCAGGATGATCGCAGGCGGCTGGGCAGCCAGGTTGAGCTGTTCGTTGGCCTCCCCCATCACGGTGACCAGTTCACCATGCACAATCTTGATGAATGCCTGGCCCGGGCTCAGGGATTTGGCTACTTCCTGCCCGACTGCGCGCTCTTTGACACGCGCCACGAAATCACGCACTACCGGCAGGGCGACATCCGCCTCGAGCAGCGCCATGCGGACTTCGCGCAGGGTTTCCTTGATATTGTCTTCGGTCAGGCGACCACGGCCACTGACATTGCGCAAGGTGCGCGAGAGTCGTTCAGTCAAATTCTCAAACATGACGGATTCCGGTTCTTGGCGTAATAAATTGGGGGCATTATAACCCAGAGCGGGCGCGAGGACGATTATTCACCGCACCGCAGCAGCAGGGACCTTCTCCCTATATATGGGCAGATCGGCCGTTGCACAACTGGCGAGCACTTCTCGTGCAAGGTATACTGCCCCTCTTACCCTCAAAAGCTTGTGCAACAACGACCTGGTTATGATCGTAATCTCTGTTCTGGCCCTGGCGTTTTATCTGCTGGCCATCATCGCCTCCCTGCATCTGTTACTGAGCGCCAAGCCGGTGGGACAGCGCTCCCTGTTTGCCTGTATCGGATTGGCCCTGATCGCCCACGCCAGCGCCCTCGGTTCAGAGGTATTGCAGAGTTACGGCCAGAACCTGAGCATGCTCAACGTTGCCTCGCTGGTCAGCCTCATCATAAGTTGCTTCATGACCTGCGTGACCCGCCGCTTCAACGGCTGGATCCTGCTGCCGGTGGTCTACAGCTTCTCGGCCCTGTTGCTGGCTGCCAGCGCCTTGATCCCGGGTCGCTACATAACCCATCTGGAGGCCCATCCCCAGCTGTTGCTGCACATCGGCCTCGCCCTGATGGCCTACTCGGTATTGATGATCGCCTGTCTGTTTGCGCTGCAGCTCGCCTGTCTGGACAAGCAGCTTAAATCTCGAAAAATCAGCAACCTGCCAGCCATGCCGCCACTGATGACAGTGGAAAAACGGCTGTTTCAGTTGATCTCTGCAGGGGTGCTGCTGCTGACACTTTCCATCGCCTCCGGCCTCTTCTTCCTCGAAGATATGTTCGCCCAGGGCAAGTCTCACAAGGCAGTGCTCTCCATCCTGGCATGGTGTGTCTACGTGTTGCTGCTGTGGGGTCATCACACCTATGGCTGGCGCGGCCGCAAAGTCATCACGCTCAGTCTGATCGGCAGCTTCATCCTGACTCTTGCCTACTTTGGCAGTCGCTTCGTCAAAGAAGTGCTGTTGAGCTGACACCTATACTCTTTTAGCCATACCATCCAACAGGAGCCCTTTTTGGACAGCATCTCAACGAGTACATTACTGATTGTTCTCGTTATCTTGATCCTTCTTTCCGCCTTCTTCTCCAGTGCCGAAACCGGCCTGATGTCCATCAACCGCTACAAACTGCGGCATCTGGCACAGACCAAACACAAAGCCGCACGTCGCGTCGAACAACTGCTCGCCCGCCCCGATCGCCTGCTGGGGCTGATCCTGATCGGCAATAATCTGGTCAATATCCTCGCCTCCGCCATCGCCACCATCGTCTGTATCCGGCTGTTTGGTGATCTCGGGGTCGCCATCGCCACCTTCGGCCTGACCCTGGTGGTACTGGTATTCGGTGAAGTGACCCCCAAGACCCTGGCTGCCATGTTCCCGGAGAAGATCGCCTATCCCGCCTCCTGGATCCTCAAGGGGCTGATGGTGCCGCTCTCGCCGCTGGTCTGGCTGATCAATGGCATCACCAGCGGCCTGCTCAAGATGCTGAAGATCAATCCCAACAAGGATGACTCCCTCAACACCGAGGAGCTGCGCACCATAGTCAATGAGGCGGGTAACCTGATCCCCCAGCGTCATCAGGAGATGCTGTTGAGCATTCTGGATCTCGACAAGATGCTGGTCGAGGACATCATGGTGCCGCGCAGCGATATCTACGCCATCGACATCAACGATGACTGGAAGAGCATCCAGCGCCAGCTGGCCCACTGCGCTCACACCAAGATCCTGCTCTATCGCGACAATATCGACGACGTTGTCGGCTTTTTACACGCGCGCGATGCCCTGCGGCTGGTAGCCAGGGACCAGTTCAATAAATCGAGCCTGTTGCGGGAAGTGGACGAGATCTACTTCATTCCGGAAGGAACGCCGCTCAACGTGCAGCTGGCCAAATTCCAGCGCAACAAGGAGCGAATTGGCCTGATCGTCGACGAATACGGCGACATTCAGGGGCTAATCACTCTGGACGATATTCTGGAAGAGATAGTGGGCGACTTCACCACCTCCATGACGCCAGCGCCGAGCGACGAGATCCACCCCCAGTCAGATGGTTCTTATCTGGTCGAAGGCTCAGCCAATATTCGTGAGCTGAACAAGGAGATGAATTGGCACCTGCCCATCGACGGCCCGCGTACCCTCAACGGTCTGATCCTCGAATATCTGGAGGAGATCCCCCAGCCCAACATTGGGATCCGGCTGGCCGGTTATCCTATCGAGATCCTCGATGTGGAGAACAACATGGTCAAGATGGCGCGGATTATGCCGGCATCGTACCGGGCGGAGTCGGATTCGCAAGATTGAAAAAGGGCTGCCAGTGGCAGCCCTTTTCTATTGCTCATCGTCATCATCCGGCTCCAGCACCAGCGTCGGGATCAACTCGCCAAACACCCGTTGCAACTCGTCGCGGTTGGCCAGCAGGTCTTGCAGCGTATAGCTGTCCATCACTGCCAGAAACGCATCCATCGCCTCTTTCAGCGCACTCTTGAGCAGACAGACAGAGACGATGTGGCAAGCGGGCGAGCCGCAGTCAATGCCGTCCAGATTGCCTTCCAGCGCCCTGATCACCTGCCCGATATTGATGGTGGCGGGATCGCAAGCCATGCGAATACCGCCATTCTTGCCCCGCTGGGATTGCAGATAGCCCAGCTTCACCAGCTGATTGACCACCTTCACCATGTGGTTGCGGGAAACACCATACAGGGCCGATACCTTGGCAACGCTCGACAACTCCCCTTCCGGCAGGGTGGCAAGATAGAGCAGGGCTCTCAATCCAAAATCTGTATAACTGGTTAGTCTCATAAAACCTGATTAGCGCGATGCGAAAAGTGGAGTATTGATTCAAATCAAATAAACATCTAGGATGCCACTTATTAAATGACATTTTATATGTTCAATTAGAACGAGGCCCCTATGCTAGATCAAACCACCGTTGCCGTCATCAAAAGCACTATTCCGCTGCTCGAATCGGCAGGCCCTGCCCTCACCCAGCACTTCTACCAGCGGATGTTCAGCCATAACCCGGAGCTGAAAGACATCTTCAACCTGGCCCACCAACGCAGTGGCGGCCAGCCACTGGCCCTGTTCAATGCAGTCGCCGCGTATGCAAAGAATATCGACAATCTGGGAGCGCTCGCCGGTGCGGTCGAGCGGATTGCGCACAAACATACCGGATTCCTGATCCAGCCGGAACAATATCACATTGTAGGTAGTCATCTCTTGGCCACGCTCAAAGAATTGGGCGGAAGTGCGGTCACCGACGAGGTGCTGGAGGCGTGGGGCAAGGCGTATGGCGTGCTGGCCGACATCTTCATCGGCCGCGAGCGAGAGATCTATCAGGAGAAGGCCAATCAGGATGGCGGCTGGCAAGGTACCCGTACCTTCATCATCAAGGAGAAGCGAGCCGAGAGCGACCTCATCACCTCCTTCCTGCTGGCGCCGGAAGATGGCAAGCCGGTACTGACCTTCAAACCGGGCCAATACCTCAGCATCAAGCTGGTTCACCCCGAGCTGGAATATCAGGAGATCCGCCAATACTCCCTCTCCGATGCCCCCAACGGGCAGGATTACCGCATCAGCGTCAAGCGTGAGCCGCAGGGTCAGGTCTCCAATCTGCTGCACGATCACCTGCAGGCGGGTGACAAGATCGAGGTGATGCCCCCTACCGGCGATTTCTACCTGAAAGCCGACAGTCAGACCCCGGTCGTACTGCTATCCGCCGGTGTCGGCGTGACGCCGATGATGAGCATGCTCAACCAGCTGCTGGCGAGCGGCCATCAGGCTGATATCACCTGGCTGCACGCCTGCGAACAGGGCGCTGTACACGCCTTCCGGGAGGATATTCAGCAAAAATCCCGCCAGCATCCCAACTTGCTGAGCCGGGTCTGGTATCGGGAGCCGGAGGCCAGCGATGTACAGGGTGAAGATTACGACCTGGCCGGCACCATGGATCTGACTGCCGTGAAGGAGCGCATCACGCCAGAGGCCCACTACTACTTCTGTGGCCCTGTCGGCTTCATGCAAGAGATCAGGCGGCAGCTGCTGGCGGCTGGAGTACCAACGGGGCAGCTCCATTACGAAGTTTTTGGCCCCCACCAAGATCTCTAAGGCGCGGGCAGCCATATAACAGAGGGAGGTTCCGGCCTGTCATGGCACGGCGGCTGGAACCGGACCCACAGGTGCAGACCTGTGGGTCATTTTTTTGGATCAGTGCATCGCCTTGGCGCGGGCCACCACGTTGGCCGGCATCCGGTTGCCAAGACGGTTGAGCAGACTCGCCGCCTTCTGGTGCAGCGCCTTGTCACCTATGACGGAGCCATGGAGCCAGCGATAGGCGTCCTCATAATCGAGCGGACTGCCCATCCCCTGCAGCAGCATCTCGACCCACTCGATGCGGGCCCGCAGAAAACCGAGGCTGGCCGCCTCGCGCATCAGGGTCTCGGCTCGCACCAGATCCTTCTGCACCAAAGTTCCTTTCCAGTAGTAGCGGCCCAACTGCTCCAGCGCCGGCGCCAACCCCTGATTGGCCGCCTCCCACATATATTGCACCCCGATCTCGGCATTGGGTTTGGTACAGACACCCCACGCCAGCATATCCCCCCAGAGGAATTGATAGGCCGGGATCTTCATCACCGAGGCGCGCGCTTCGATATCCTGAGTCAGCTGACAGCGATCCTGCTTCACCTGAGTGAGGTGGCGCCCCTGCTCAATCCAGTTGAGCAGCTCGTCCTGACGATAGAGCGGCACCGCCTGCAACTCGCCTGTGGCCAGAGGTGCGGGAGGCGCAACCACAGCGGCAGGCTCAGCCGGTTTTGGCAGCGGCGCGGCCCCCTCACCACTGCTGGCAACGGGCGTGACCGGCTCGGCCGGGAGCAAGACGGGGACTGCCTCAGAGGGGGCTGGCGTAGCAGCAGAGACAGGCGCCGTTGCCACCGCAGCACTGCTTGCGGTCGGTGCCGATGCACTTGCTGCAGGCGCATCGCTCGATACGGCAGCCGATACCGCCTCGGCACCATAGAGGGGCGCGGTGAATGCACCGACAAGAACGAGAAGGGTAAGGGGTTTCATCATAAGGATCTCCTGCTGCACTCTGTTATCGGCACCAAGCCCCATCCCCTTAGCCTGCCGGGCGGATCTCATCAATACAAAAGGGAGCCGAAGCTCCCTTGTTGGCACGGTTGACCCGCTTACTTGACGAAATCGACACCCAGCTGGATATCGGCTTTCAGAGTAGCCAGCATGCCTTCCATCGCTTCCTGCTCGAAGGCGCTCAGCTTACCGTAATCCAGTACGGTTTCGACGCCATTCTTGCCCAGCAGTACCGGCTGTGCGAAGAAGGTGGCGTGCTCGCCGTTGCCTTCCACGTAGGCGCACTCGACAACGTTGGCTTCGCCCTGCAGACCCTTGATGAGGGAGAGACCAAAACGGCAAGCCGCCTGACCCATGGAGAGGGTTGCGGAACCCCCACCAGCCTTGGCTTCCACCACTTCGGTACCGGCATTCTGGATGCGCTTGGTCATGGCTGCCACTTCTTCAGCAGTGAAGGAGGCACCTTCAATCTGGGAGAGCAGCGGCAGGATGGTGACGCCACTGTGACCACCGATCACGTTGACGCGTACCTTGTCGATGTTCAACCCTTTGGCGGCGGCCACAAAGGTCTCGGCGCGGATCACGTCCAGGGTGGTGACACCGAACAGGCGACGCTTGTCATAGACACCGGCTTTCTTCAGCACTTCGGCGGCGATAGCCACAGTGGTATTGACCGGGTTGGTGATGATGCCGATCAGTGCTTTCGGGCAAGTGGCCGCGCACTTCTCGACCAGATTCTTGACGATACCGGCGTTGATATTGAACAGGTCGGAGCGATCCATCCCCGGCTTGCGTGCCACACCGGCGGAGATCAGCACCACATCTGCCCCAACCAGCGCAGGAGTCGGATCTTCACCGCAGAAGCCCTTGATGGCGACGTCGGTAGGAATATGACTGAGGTCAACGGCCACACCCGGAGTAACCGGGGCGATGTCATACAGGCTCAGCTCGGAGCCAGCCGGCAGACGGTTTTTCAACAGCAGAGCGAGGGCTTGACCGATGCCACCAGCGGCACCCAGAACGGCAACTTTCATGATCAACTCCATGTTTAAGCGTAGGTTTAAGGTTGTTTGTTGTTGTGCGCCCAACCTTAATGGATCCCCCCATAAAAAACAATCTGATAACAGTTGCAGTCACGGGTTCTGTGAGCCACGAAACATGCGGGAGCAAAAATTGGAGGGAAATACAAAAAGTTGGAGGAGAAGCACAGTTTTTCTGCACTTCCCCTTACCATAAAGAGGTAGATTTGAAGGTCTCAGGATTGGAATGCCAGCGCCCGTTTTTCACACCAGCGAAAACCAATTGTTAACAATCCGTTCATCGCCAGATAAAGCCCGCCAGCCACCCCGAACACCGCCAGGGTATCGTAGGTCTGGGCGTTCAACCCCTGCGCCAGCCCCATGATGTCCATGATGGTGATGGTACTGGCGAGGGAGCTCCCCTTGAGCACCAGGATCACCTCGTTGGAGTAGGCAGGCACCAGATGACGGGCGGCGTGGCGCACCTTCATCCACAAGGTCTGGCGGCCGTTAAAGCCAAGCGCACGACACGCCTCTACTTCACCGGCCGGGATGGCATCGAGCGCCCCCTTGAACAATCGGGTGGAGTAGGCCGCCGTGTTGAGACCCAGCGCCAGCACGGCGCAGAACCAGGGCTGCTTGAGCAGCGGCCAGAGCGGGCTGGCTTTCAGCCACTCGAACTGGCCCGGCCCGTAGTAAATCAGGAAGATCTGGATAAGCAGCGGCGTACCGGTAAAGAGCAGCACCCACAGCTGCACCAGCTGGGTCGCCACCGGCAGGCGCAGCTCCAGCACCCAGGTCATCAGGGCCGCCAGCACAATCCCCAGCAGCAGGCTGAACAGGGTCAGCTCCAGCGTGGTGACCAGACCGCCCAGCAACGTAACGAGATACTCTTGCATCAGTTAGCCTCCGTAGCGGCGGGTGTAGCGGGCAGCCAGCCCGAGGCCGTACTCGCTCACCAGACTGATGGCCAGATAGATGAGGGCGGCGGCGGCATACCAGGTGAACGGCTCATAGGTACTGGCCGAGGCCATCTGGGCCTGACGCATCATCTCGTTGACCCCGATAAGCGACACCAGCGCGGTATCTTTCAGCAACACCAGCCACTGGTTGCCAAGGCCCGGCAAGGCGTGACGCCACGCCTGCGGCAACACGATGCGAAAGAAGATGTGGCTCTTGCTCAAACCCAGCGCCAGCGCCGCCAGCCGTTGACCTGAAGGCACCGCATTGAGCGCCGCCCGCAGGGTCTGGGTCGCATAGCTGGCGAACAGCAGGGAGAGCGCCAGCACGCCACAGGCGAACGGACTGAACTCCACATACTCGCCAGTGATGAGGAACAGCACCTGGGTCGAACCGAAGTAGATGAACAGCACCACCAGCAACTCGGGCAGGCCACGGATCAGCGTGGTCAGGGTGGCCACCGACCACACCAGCGCACGCTTCTTGCTGAGCTCGGCGGCACTGAACGCCAGTGCCAATACCATGCCACCGACCAGTGATGCCAAGGCCAGCCCGAGGGTCATCCAGGCTGCATCCAACAACAGGCTCAACATGGCTTACTGCGCGAAGTATTTGTCGAAGATTTTCTGATAGGTGCCGTTGGCCTTGATCTCGGCCAGCCCCTTGTTCAGCTGGGTCAGCAGCTCCTGATTGCCCTTGGCGACCGCGATGCCAAAGCCGGTACCGAAGTACTTGGCATCGGTCACCGGCGCCCCCACCACCGCATACTCCTTGTGCTGCTTCAGCCAGTCGGCAGCGACGGCGGTATCGGCAAAGACACCGTCGGTACGGCCATTCATCATGTCGAGGAAGGCGCTCTGGTAGCTGGCATAAGGCACGGTCAGCAGACCTTTGCTCACCCAGTTATCCACCAGATAGGACTGGTGAGAGGTACCGTTCTGCACGCCGACAGTTTTGTCGACCATCTCTTCCGGCCCCTTGAAGGCCCCTTTCTTGGCGACGAATACGGCCGAGTTCTCGTAATAGATGTCGGAGAAGTCGACCTGCGCGGAGCGCTCAGGGGTTACGTCCATGGCGGCAATGGCGGCATCGTAGCGACGGAATTTGAGGCTGGGGATCAGGCTGTCAAAGGCCTGGTTGTGGAAGCTGCACTCCAGCTTGGCCTGCTCGCAGATGGCGCGCGCCAGATCGATGTCAAAACCCTGAAACTCGTTCTTGTCATCCAGGTATTCGAACGGCGCGTAGGTGGCCTCGGTGGCGAACTTGATCTCTTTGGCCATGACGGAGGTACTCAACAGGCCCATGGCAGCAACCAACAACAGACTCTTTTTCATGACAGCTTCCTTATCGATTCAATATCAATGCATCAAGAATTCGGCAAACCGGCTGGTTTGCGGGGATTGGAAAATGGCAGCGGTGCCGGATTCGATGATCCGCCCCTTCTCCAGATAAATCACCTGACTGGCCACCTTGCGGGCAAAGTCGACCTCGTGGGTCACCACCACCTGGGTAATGCCGGTCTGGCTCAGGTTGCGGATGATCTCGGCCACCTCCTTGGTGATCTCGGGATCGAGGGCAGCAGTCGGCTCGTCAAACAGCAACACTTCCGGGTCCATCATCAGGGTACGGGCAATGGCCACCCGCTGCTGCTGACCGCCGGAGAGACGGGCAGGCCAGGCATCGCGCTTGTCGGCCAATTGCAGCTGGGCCAGCAGATAGGCCCCCTTCTCGATGGCGGCCTCCTTGCTCATGCCGAGCACCTTGACCGGCGCTTCAATCAGATTCTCCATCACAGTGAGATGTGGCCAGAGATTGTACTGCTGGAACACCATCCCCACCTTGCGACGCAGCAGTTGGGACTGGCGGTTGAATTCGGCAGCAGAGAGGGAGTTCGGGAAAGAAAATTCACTTTCACCAATCCGCAGAACACCCGCATCCGGGGTATCCAGCAGATTCATCATCCGTAGCAGGGAACTCTTGCCAGCACCGCTCGGGCCCAGCAACACCAAGGTTTCACCGGGAGATGCCCGAAAGCTGACCTGTTGCAGAACCGGCACCTTGTGCCAGGACTTCTCGATACCTATTAATTCAATACCCATACAGCCCAATTGAATAAGTTTTCAAAATTTCATCCCGATTCTATCTCTAATAAAGGTTGATGCAAGCCATTTTTGAATCAATATGCAGAACAAGCGCCGCTTCCTTGCAAAAAACGGCATATGAATGCAAAATGGCCCCGCTGTTCGTATCTGCCGCCTGTATCGCACCGGCCGCCACACCTCCTCATTCGTGAGACCAAGATGAAACACAACGACAAGCAAGAAAAACTGGCCAAGGCCTTTAAAGCCTTGCTGAAAGAAGAGCGCTTTGGCTCCCAGGCAGAAATCGTCACCGCCCTGCAAGAGCTGGGCTTCGAGAACATCAACCAGTCCAAGGTATCGCGCATGCTGAGCCGCTTCGGCGCCGTTCGCACTCGTAATGCCAAGATGGAGATGGTCTACTGCCTGCCAGTGGAACTGGGCGTGCCCACCACCTCCAGCCCGCTCAAGAATCTGGTACTGGACGTCGATCACAACGGCGCACTGGTGGTGATCCACACCAGCCCGGGCGCAGCCCAGCTGATCGCCCGCCTGCTCGACTCCCTCGGCAAGGCAGAGGGGATCCTCGGCACCATCGCCGGTGATGACACCATCTTCATCACCCCGACCAGCGATACCGATATCGAAGAGCTCTACCTCTCCGCCCTCGAGCTGTTCGAACAGACGCCGTAATGGCCGCTACCGCGTCATCGCGGTCACGCCAGAACGAAAAATCCCGGCCAAGGCCGGGATTTTTGTTTTCTGCAGCTTCGTTAGGCGGGCTTATTTGCCCTGCGCCATCAGAAAACCCTCCGATGGGGCGAAGAAAGCGGCGCCGGTCACCGCCTTGGTGAAGCGCAGCAGGTGGTCGAAGTGGCTGCCCTCCCCCTTGTACATGCTGGCCAGCATGGCGTTGAAGTGCTGCGGAGTGCGGCAGCAGGAGATGAAGTAGAGTCCCTGCTCGGTCATGGTGCCCCAGGGCATGCTCTGGCGCAGGATCTCCATGGACTCCCCTTTCGGCGTCTTGAGGTTGACTCGCTTGATGTGGGCGGTCAGCGGCTTGGCAGCAGACTCATACTCGATGTTGTCGGGCTTGGTGCGACCGATAATGTCTTCCTGCTCTTTCTGCGCCAGCTTCTCCCAGTCGCTCATGGCGTGGACCCAGCGCTGGACATGAATGTAGGAGCCACCGGCAAACTCGCCATCGGCCAGCAACGCCACTTCGGCACGGTGTTCATCCTGCGGGTTCTCGGTGCCGTCAACGAAACCGGTCAGGTCACGGAAATCCAGGTTGCGGAAACCGCGCACCTCTTCGGCCAGCTCTACCAGTCCGGCCAGCAGTGCCATCACACGGTGACCGGCGTGGTGCAGCACATCCACCCGATCGGCGCGCAGCTGAATAAAGAGATCAAACGGGGTGTTGGGCGCTTCCTGACCGTTGGCGGATTGCGCCATAAAGCTGCGGAACTGGGGCGGACGGGCGGCAGGATAGAGACCATCCCAGGCATCGGCGCCAACGGCAACCAGACCGCTGAAACCGGCATCGGGGAAATCGGCAGCAACCGCCTGCCACAGGGCGGGCAGTTTGGCCAGACGGCCGACCAGTTCGGCGGCATCGCCGGTACGATTGAACATCAGATAGAGGGCGTGCAGATTCGGCTCTGCGCAGATCCCAGCTTGGGCTTTCATATATCTCTCCCCTGAGTAGGCGTTAGCGTTACGGGCTATTTGCGTTGCGCGATTATAAACCAGAGTGGATCCAGTTCTTTGATTTCACGACGATATCACGCGTTCAGGGCAAAGGGTCAAACAACACCAATCCATGGGGAGCGACCTTGATCCGTGCCCGTATCCCATCAAGGGGCTCGCCAATGCTCGCCTCCAGCTGCAGATCGCCACACTCGAACAGCACCCGGCAGTGGTGGCCGAGGAACTGCTGCTCCACCACCTTGAGCTCCCCATCTGCGGCGCTCTCCAGCAGCAGTTGCTGGGGTCTGAGCATCAGCTGCAACTGCTCGCCCACCACCCGGCCATGGGGCTCACTGCCACAAATGACCCCGAGCGCCGTCTGCACGCAGTGGCTGTCCACCACCTCGGCAGCCAGATAGTTGACCCCGCCGAGAAACTCCGCCACGAAACGGTTTTGCGGGCGGCGATAGAGCTGCTCAGGCTGGCCCACCTGCTCGATGTGACCGGCGCGAAACAGCGCCAGCCGATCGGCGAAGGCGAACGCCTCCTCCTTGCTGTGGCTGACGAAGATGGCGCCGATCCCCTGCTGCTTGAGCAGGGTGCGGATCTCGAGGATCAACTTCATCCGCACCTGGGTATCGATGTTGGAGAAGGGCTCATCCAGCAGCATCAGCCGCGGCTTGCACACCAGCGCCCGGGCGATGGCTACCCGCTGCTGCTGACCACCGGAGAGCTGGTGCGGATAACGATCCCCCAGCCCCTGCAGATTGACCAGCGCCAGCGCCTCATCCACCTGCTGCTGGCGGGCACTGCGATCGAGTTTGGTCAGACCGAAGCCGACGTTGTCGGCCACCGTCAGGTGGGGAAAGAGGGCGTAATCCTGAAAGATCATGCCGATGTTGCGCGCCTCGGGCGGCACGCTGGCACCCGGCCCGTCGAGCAGGGTATCGCCGAGGCGAATAGAGCCCTCTGCCAACGGCAGCAGCCCTGCGATGGCCTTGAGCAACGTGGTTTTGCCGCAGCCACTGGCTCCCAGCAGGCAGACGATCTCATTGTCTGCCACCGTCAGGGAGAGCTGTTCCAGCACATTGCGGCCGTTGTAACGGCAGCTGACATTTTCAACCTGCAAACAGGACAAGGCTGACTTCCTCTCGTTTCTGGCGGCGCGCTGCCTTTCGGTTCAGCACACCGCATGCAATTTCATTGACCGACACGGCGACTCAGTGGCCCGGACTGTCCAGAGTGCGGTTGACCCAGATCAGCGGCAACAGTCCTACCAGCACAATGACGATAGCCCCCAGCGCGCCGCGCTCCAGCATCTCGTCCGAGACAAACTGATAGACGTGGGTCGCCAGAGTATCGAAGTTGAACGGCCGCAGCAGCAAAGCGGCGGGCAGCTCCTTCATGGATTCGATGAATACCAGCATGGCACCGGCAAACAGACCACGGCGCACCAGCGGCAGATGGACCCGGCGCAGCATGCCGCCATCCCCCTGCCCCAGGGAGCGGGCAGCCATGTCGAGACTGGGGGAGATCTTGCCCATGCTGCTCTCCACCGAGCCGATGGCGATGGCCACGAAGCGCACCAGATAACCGAACACGATGGCGGTGATGGTACCGGTCAGCAACAGCCCCGGCCCCTGACGCCCCAGCCACTCGGCCATATCGTTGATGGCAAAATCGAGGGCGGTAAGCGGCACCAGCACCCCGATGGCCAGCACGGTGCCCGGCATGGCGTAGCCCATGGCGGCGATGCGCAGGGGCAACAGGCTCTTTACCCCGCCATCGAGGCGGCGGAAGAAGCCGAGCAGCAGGGCAATCCCCATCGCCAGCAGGGCGGTCAGCGCCGAGATGAGCAGACTGTTACCCGCAAAGCGGACAAACTCCGGCGTCCACGACAACTCGAAGTAGCGCACCCCGTAATCGAGCAGGATGACGAACGGCAGGCCGAAACCGGCCAGCACCAGCCCCCAGCACCAGAGACCGGCCAACCAACGGCCAATCCCCTTGAGCGGATAGCGCAGCGGCTGCTCATGGCCCATGGACTTCTGGAACACCTGCTGCCGACTGCGCGAGCGGCGCTCCAGTGCGATCAACAGCACCACAGCTAGCAACATCAGGCAGGAGAGTTTCGCCGCGGTGGCCAGACTGCCATAGCCGAGCCAGGTGTCATAGACCGCCGTAGTCAGGGTGTTGATGGCAAAGAAGTGGACGGTGGCGAAATCGGCCAACGTCTCCATCGCCACCAGCGACACCGCCACCATGATAGCCGGGCGCGCCAGCGGCAGACTGAGACGACGAAAGCTCTGCCACGGGGTACAGCCGAGCAGGCGGCTGGAGTGGATCAGGCTGACTGACTGCTCGAGAAAAGAGGCGCGGGTCAGCAGATAGACATAGGGGAACAGCACCAGCGCCAGCACCCAGGCGGCGCCACCAAGGGAGCGAATGGCCGGAAACCAGTAATCGGCAGGACTGTTCCAGCCAAAGAGTGCTCGCAACCCGGCCTGTAGCGGGCCCGAGTAGTCGAGCAAGTCGGTATAGACGTAGGCGACGATATAGGAGGGCATGGCCATCGGCAGCATCAAGGCCCATTGCAGGGCACGGCGCCCCGGCACCTGACACATGGCCACCAGCCAGGCGGTGGGTACGCCAAACAGCAGGCTGAGCAGCACCACGCCGACCACCAGCCCCAGGGTATTGCCCAGATAATCGAGCAGCACGGTGTCGGCGAGGTGGCGAAACAGCTCTCCCTCAGCCGAGAAGGCAGAGAAAAGCAGGGCTATAACCGGTAAACCCAGCAGCAGGGCGATGGCCCAGCTGCCGGTCATCCATCCAAAATTTTTCATGAGACCACAGATGTTGATGGGGCCGTTGGCCCCATCTGATTACAAGTCGAACTTCACTTCATCCAGCAACTGCAAGGCGTCCTTGCGGTGCTTGGCGTAATCGCTGACCGGTAGTGCGTCAGACTTGAAACTGCCCCAGGACTTGACCATGGCGGAAGGCTCGACTCCGGCCTTGACCGGATATTCGGCGTTCACGTCCGCATACATGTGCTGGGCGGTATCACCAGCCAGAAACTCCATCAGCTTCTGGGCCTCGGCCTTGTTCTTGGCATACTTGGTCATGGCCACGCCGCTCACGTTGACGTGGGCACCGCGGTCAGCCTGGTTCGGGAAGTTGATATAGACTGCATCCGCCCAGGACTTCTGCGCCGGATCTTTCAACATGGCGCCCAGATAGTAGCTGTTGCCGAGCGACACGTCACAGATACCATCCTTGATCGCCTTGACCTGATCCCGGTCGTTGCCCTGCGGCTTGCGCGCCAGGTTGGCCTTGACCCCTTCCAGCCAGGTTTTGGTCTCGGCCATGCCGTGATGGGCAATCATGGAGGAGACCAGCGCCACATTGTACTCATGCTTGCCGCTGCGGGTGCAGATTTTCCCTTTGAATTCCGGTTTGGCCAGATCTTCGTAGCTGATGGTATCGAGCTTGCCGAGGCGATCCTTGCTGGAGTAGATGGCGCGAACCCGGGTGGTCAGGGCGAACCAGCGATTCTCCGGATCACGATAGATGGCGGGGATGTTCTCCTGCAGGATCTTGCTGTCCACCGGCTGCACCAGCCCCTTGTCCACCAGATCGGTCAGACGGCTGATATCGACGGTCAGCATCAGGTCGGCCGGAGAGAGCTTGCCTTCCCGCTCCAGACGCTCGTTCAATCCCTCTTTGGCGAACACCACGTTCACCTTGATGCCAGATTCCTTCTCGAACTGCTGGATGATGGGCTTGATCAGCTCATCCTGGCGGTTGGAGTAGACATTCACTTCCCCGGCCGCCAATGCCGACTGAGCAGCCAACGCAGAGAAAGCCAGTGCCAACATCTTCATTTTCATCATCCATTCCTTGATTAGCTATACAGAGTGATAACGATTTCCGTTTGCATTCTGCATACATCTTATAAGCGGATCAAGAAAGCTCGCCGTCGCCACATCACATATTTAATCGCCCATAAATGAAAAGGGCCGGATGGAATCCCATTCGGCCTCTTCTGAGCAAAACGTTATATTGATCAGGCTTCAATAAGCGCTCACGCCATCGGGAATTCCCGACATCGGGAGGTCAACAAATCTGTACGTCACGGATGCGGTTCATCACAGCGCCTCGTCGTCACTTTCGCCGGTGCGGATGCGCACCGCCTGCAGCAAGTCATAGACAAAAATCTTGCCGTCGCCGATCTTGCCGGTATAGGCCGCCTTGCAGATCGCCTCGATCACCCCTTCCACGTTATCATCGGCGGTAGCAATCTCCAGCTTCACCTTGGGCAGGAAGTCGACCTGATACTCGGCTCCCCGGTATAATTCGGTGTGTCCCTTCTGGCGGCCAAATCCCTTGACCTCGGACACGGTCAGCCCTTCCACCCCCAGGTTGGCAATAGCCTCGCGGACATCGTCCAACTTGAACGGTTTGATAATCGCACTAATCAGCTTCATCTGGTTGCTCCCAATCCATGGTGTGTCATGAATCGGGTTTCAATTCTTATGCCAAGTATTTTTATTGTTTTATTTCATATAGATAGAGTTTAATTTCGGCGCCATTCGTCAGGCACATCCCCATAACCGGCCAGCACGCCCCATAATGAGGCACCATGCTGCAGCGGTCAGCGGGTATGCACCAAACAAGAGCAAAACAGCATGTTAGTTATCTCCAACAGCGTCACGATTCCCTGGCATGAGCTGCAATTTCAGACCATGCGGGCACAGGGCAACGGTGGACAGCACGTCAACAAGACCGACTCCGCCGTCTGGCTGCGCTTCGATTACCGCAACTCTCCCAGCCTGACGCCCCTCTACAAGGAGGGTCTCGACAAGCTGAGCGACAGCCGGGTACACGATGGCTTTATCCTGATCCGGGTCGAGAGCCATCGCAGCCAGGACATGAACCGCAAGGAGGCGATGAGCCGTCTGGTGGAGTTGCTGAAGAAAGCAGCCTGGCGACCCAAGGCTCGTCATGCCACCAAGCCGACCCGCAGCTCCCAGCGCAAACGGGTCGATGCCAAGAAACGCAAGGGGGATATCAAGTCCGCCCGCGGCAAACCGGTTCTGGACTGAGCCAACCCCCAGCCCCCAAAGGATGTCAGCCGATGAGATACAGTTTTTGCGACAGCGCCCGCGGCCCCCTGCTGGTCGCCATCGATCAGGATGGACTGCGCCACGTGGAGTTCATGCACGGGGAACGACCAGTCATGCCGCAATCTGACTGGCAACTGGATGACAAGGCGCTGGCCCCCTATCTTGCCCAGTTCACCGCCTATTTCGCCGGAAAGTTGCAGCAGTTCGATCTGCCCATGGCAGCGAAGGGCACCCCGTTCCAGCAAACGGTATGGAACGCTTTGTGCGATATCCCCTATGGCGAGACCGTGAGCTATCTCGAGATTGCCCAGGCTATCGGCAATCCCAAGGCGGTGCGGGCTGTGGGCGCTGCCAATGGGCGCAATCCGCTGAGCATCATAGTGCCCTGCCATCGGGTGATCGGACGCAGCGGCGAGCTGACCGGCTATGCAGGCGGCATTCCCATCAAGCGCTGGTTGCTGGCACTGGAACAGGCAGGCACAACATTCGAGCTGGCCCCATGAGACGATGACCGCCCCGGAGAGGGCGGGGCAATATCGCGACCAGAATGAAAAGGATTTCAATCAGTGGCCACGCTTTGCTGATAAGATGAACAGAAAATGAAGAATCGCCTCAGAACTACTTCAGATTGAGCTTGGCATGATGGCTCCATACTTGAATGGCACGGCTCATTCGCTGATTCAAGTAGCACCCATGTGACGCTTCCAATCTGTCTTTTTCCCCGCGCCTCCTCTGAGGCGCTTTTTTTGTGCCGACACAACAGGCCGCCACCCGGCTTGAGTGGCCTGAACGCCACAAAATCTGCGCCCGCCCAAAAACCAAGAGGCGAAGGATCATCCTTCGCCTCTGACGTAACAGCTGGCTACTCGTTCTGGGGCAGGAACTGCAGTTCCGGCGCCGAGGAGGTCAGCACATCGGCGCAATAATCCCAGGTCGAGATGCGATAGTGCTGCAGATCTTCATCCAGATGCAGGCCGTCCGACTCCTGATGGAACCAGCTGGCAAAACGGGATGGGGTGATGAGCTGGATCTGCTCTTCGATAGCGTGGCTATCCTTCCCCTCGGCCAGATCGCAATCTTCGATAACCCGCAGGGCGTAGATATGACGAAAATAGACCCGGCAGAGGATTTGTGGGGGCAGATCGATGCTGCGCGCCCGCCCCAGCATGATGGTCAGGGAGTCGCTCCAGAGATCCTGATGCAGCTCGGCCACAACCAGACCGGGCGGTAGCTGGCGGGACGGAGCCCAAGGTACGGCAACCTGCCGAATGGCATTTTTCTGTTCCATATTCACCTCACGACGACTCGCTCCCTGTCTTGAGTCTATCTGA
Organism: Aeromonas sp. Y318-3; assembly: GCF_027706185.1. Lineage (NCBI taxonomy): Bacteria > Pseudomonadati > Pseudomonadota > Gammaproteobacteria > Aeromonadales > Aeromonadaceae > Aeromonas > Aeromonas sp. Y318-3. The sequence goes on along the minus strand of NZ_JAPDCN010000006.1, from coordinate 87,759 downwards.
ACCACATAGTCCCGGCGAAGGCAATCGATGGACAATAAAAACGGCAATAAAAAAGCCGACGTATCAAACGTCGGCGAATAAAAAGTGCTTACAACAGAGGATTCACATATTCAGACCCGCGGGTCGAAAGATTGGTTCCCTCTTTTTGTAATTAATTTTCGGCGCGTTTAAACATCAGGGTATTGGCGTCCGACTCTTCCGGCACGAAGTAGTAGCCCTCGGCGTTGAAACCGGTCAGCTGCTCCACCTCGGTCAGACGGTGCTTGATGATGTGGCGAGCCATCATGCCGCGCGCCTTCTTGGCGTAGAAGCTGATGATCTTGAACTGGCCGTTCTTCTCATCCTTGAACACCGGTGTGACAATCCGCCCTTTCAGGCTCTTGGGTCGTACCGACTTGAAATACTCGTCGGAGGCCAGATTGATCAGCACTTCATCCCCCTGCGCTGCCAGCGCGTCGTTGAGATGGTGAGTGATCACCTCCCCCCAGAACTGGTAAAGATCCTTGCCGCGGCTATTGTCGAGCCTGGTCCCCATCTCCAGCCGATAGGGCATCATCAGGTCGAGGGGGCGAAGCACGCCGTAGAGGCCGGAGAGCATCCGCAGGTGTGCCTGAGCGAAGTCAAAATCAGCCTCGCTGAAATCCTCTACCGCCAAACCGGTGTAGACATCCCCCTTGAAAGCCAGCAGCGCCTGACGGGCGTTGGCGGGGGTAAAATCTGGCTGCCACTCGGCAAAACGGGCGGCATTGAGACCGGCCAGCTTGTCGCTGATCTTCATCAGAGTGGCGATCTGGTCAGGGCTCAGTTGGCGGGCCCGGCTAATCAGTTCGGCGGAGTGATCCAGCAGCTCGGGTTGGGTGAAACGGGGTGTCACCAGCGGTGACTCGTAATCCAGCGTCTTGGCCGGGGAAACCACAATCAGCATAACGTTCCTTTATGGCGAGGGGCCGAACGGCAGAGCGGCCCCATGATTCATTCATCCAGCGTCACATTGTCCAGCGTGCCGGTGCCGAGCCGCTCGCGACCGGAGAGCTTGATCAGCAGTCGCAGGTCGTTGGCCGAGTCGGCATGGGCAAGTGCCTCACTGTAGCCAATCTGGCCGGCGCAGAACAGGCTGAAAAGCGCCTGATCGAAGGTCTGCATACCCAGCTCGGTCGATTTGGTCATCACCTCCTTGAGGCGATGCATCTCTCCCTTGCGGATAATGTCGGTGATGAGCGGGGTATTGAGCAGGATCTCGAACGCAGCGCAGCGCCGCTTGCCATCCATACTCGGCACCAGCTGCTGGGCGACGATGGCCTTGAGGTTGAAAGAGAGATCGAACAGGAACTGGCGGTGTTTGTCTTGCGGCACCAGATGGAGGATGCGATCCAGCGCCTGGTTGGCATTGTTGGCATGCAAAGTGGCGAGACAAAGGTGTCCAGTCTCGGCGAACTGCAGGGCAAACTCCATGGTCTCCTGACTCCGGATCTCGCCGATCAGGATCACGTCCGGCGCCTGACGCAGCGAACTTTTCAGCGCCACATCGAACGACTCGGTGTCGATCCCCACCTCTCGCTGGGTCACCAGACTGCGACCATGCTGATGGACGAACTCCACCGGATCTTCCACCGTCAGAATATGACCATCGGCATGCTGGTTGCGATAGCCGATCATCGCCGCCTGGGTGGTCGATTTACCCGCCCCGGTGGCGCCAACAAACAGCACCAGCCCCCGCTTGGCCATCGCCACCTCTTGCAGGATTTTGGGTAGCTGCAGATCTTCAAAGGTGGGAATGCGGGTCTCGATACGCCGCACCACCATACCGGGCAGCTCCTGCTGCCAGAAGGCGCTGACCCGAAAACGGCCAAGCGCTTCGCGATAGATCGCGTAGTTGGCCTCCTTGGTGCGGATATAGCGCTCGAAGTGATCGCTGCTGAGGGTATCCCTGACCAGCGTCAGCGCCCCCTTCTTGTCGAGCGCTTCCCCCCCCAGCGACACCAGATGGCCATTCACCTTGAGGGTGGGCGGCGAGCCCACCGTCACAAACAGATCTGATCCCTTTCGCTCGACCAGCTCGCTCAGCAGATCATCCAGATTCATCATCTATCCCTCCCTGGGTGCGAGTCGCTTAAATGCTGTTGGGATCAACAGCCTTGGCCTTGGCATCGAGGGATGCCACCACGCCACGACTCACCAGCTGCTTGAGGCTCTGATCCATGGTCTGCATGCCGTGGGTCATCCCGGTCTGGATCACCGAGTAGAGCTGGGCAATCTTGTCCTCCCGGATCAGGTTACGCACCGCCGGAATGCCCATCATGATCTCGTGAGCCGCCACCCGGCCACCGCCAATACGCTTGAGCAGGGTCTGGGAGATGACCGCCCGCAGGGATTCTGAGAGCATGGAGCGCACCATGTCCTTCTCCGCGCCCGGGAAGACGTCGATGATACGGTCGATGGTCTTGGCCGCCGACGAAGTGTGCAGAGTGCCAAACACCAGATGGCCGGTTTCGGCGGCCGTCATGGCCAAACGAATGGTCTCAAGGTCGCGCATCTCGCCCACCAGAATGATGTCCGGGTCTTCCCGCAGTGCCGAGCGCAGGGCGTTGCTGAAGCTCTTGGTATCCCGGTGAACTTCCCGCTGGTTCACCAGACAGCGCTTGTTCTCGTGGACGAATTCGATAGGGTCCTCGATGGTGAGGATATGGTGATGGAAGTTCTCGTTGATGTAATTGACCATGGCCGCCAGGGTGGTCGACTTACCCGAACCGGTCGGGCCGGTCACCAACACCAGACCCCGCGGGAACTCGGCGATCTTGCGGAAGATCTCCGGCGCATCGAGATCCTCGAGGCTCAGCACAGTGCTGGGGATGGTACGAAATACCGCGCCCGAGCCGCGTGCCTGCTGGAAGGCGTTGACCCGAAAACGGGCCAGATTGGGTACCTCGAACGAGAAGTCGACCTCGAAGTTCTCCTCCAGCTCCTTGCGCTGATGGTCGTTCATGATGTCGTAAATGAGGGCATGCACTTCCCGGTGTTCCAGGGCGGGCAAATTGATCTTGCGAACCTCACCATCAACCCTGATCATCGGGGGAACCCCGGCCGAGAGGTGTAGATCCGAGGCTTTATGCTTTACACTGAAAGCCAATAACTCTGTGATATCCATAGACTTGTCATTCTCCCATCACAAGATCACTAACGAAATATGAACCAGATTGCCCAGCACCTGTTTCAGGTAAAGGAACGTATTGCCCAGGCCGCCGAACGGGCGAGCCGCAACCTGCAGCAGATCCGCCTGCTGGCCGTGAGCAAGACCAAACCTGTCGAGGCCATCATGGCCGCCCATGCCGCAGGTCAGCGCTGCTTTGGCGAATCCTACGCCCAGGAAGCAGCGGCCAAGATCGATACCTTGCGCCAGCAGCCGGAATATAGCGACATAGAGTGGCACTTTATCGGCCCTTTGCAATCGAACAAATCCAAACTGGTCGCCGAACGGTTCGACTGGGTGCAGAGCGTGGATCGGGACAAGCTGATCGACCGCCTCAACAACCAGCGCCCAACTACAATGGCACCGCTAAATGTTTGTCTGCAAATCAATATTAGCGGAGAGAGCAGCAAATCCGGAACGTCGGAACAAGAGATTTTCCGCCTTGCCGAGCTGGTCTCTCAAAGTGAGCGACTGGTGCTGCGGGGGCTGATGGCCATTCCCGAACACACCAGCGACGAGGGCGTACTGGCCGCCCAAATGACCCGTATGCAGACTCTGTTCACCGAGCTTGCGCGACAATACCCCACGGTGGATACCCTCTCGATGGGGATGACCGAAGATCTCGAACTGGCGATCGCCCACGGTAGCACCATGGTGCGGGTCGGCACCGCCATCTTCGGTGCCCGTGACTACTCATAGGCAAGGCCAGCGGATAACCCATACATCCGCCTCTTGCCGCGACTTCATCAACAGGAGCGTTTGATGGAACACCGAATTCTGGCGTCAGTTGGTGCAGGCAGCACCCACCCCGCCGCGACCCCATGTGCAACAGGAGCATCTGATGCAGCATAGAACGCTGGCCTTTATCGGCGCGGGCAACATGAGCCGAAGCATCATCGCCGGACTGGTCAAGGCGGGTTATCCCGCCGGGCAGATCACTGCTGCCAACCCCAGTCTGCCCAAGCTGGAGGCGCTGGCCAGGGAACATGGCATTCGCATCACCCAGAGTAATGCCGAGGCGGCCCGCGACGCCGAGGTGATCGTGCTGGCGGTCAAACCGCAGCTGATGGCCAGCATGCTGGCAGCACTGGTTGAAGAGCTGGGATCCCTTGAGGGCAAGCTGCTCATCTCCATCGCGGCTGGCATCAAGGTGGCGCGCCTTGGCGAGATGGCCGGTGGCCATGACCGCATCATACGCACCATGCCCAATACCCCTGCCCTGCTGGGTCTGGGCATGACCGGTCTCTATGCACCCGACCATATTGCCGCCGCGGATCGCGACTTTGCCGAGCTGATGATGCAGGCGGTCGGCAAGACCCTCTGGGTGGAGCAGGAGTCCGGCATCAACGGCGTCATCGCTGCTGCGGGCAGTGCTCCGGCCTACTTCTTCCTCTTTATGCAGGCGATCGCCGAAGAGGCGGAGGCACTGGGCTTCTCGCCCGATCAGGCACGCCTGCTGGTGCAGCAAACCGCGCTGGGCGCAGCCGCCATGGTGGAGCAAAACCCGGAGCTGTCGCTGCAAACCCTGCGTGAGCAGGTCACCAGCAAGGGCGGCACCACAGCCGAAGCCATCAAGACATTCCAGCAGCAGGGGCTGATGCCGCTGACTGCGCAAGCCATGCAGGCGGCCGTTGCTCGCGCCACCGAAATGGAAACCCTCTTCTAACAGGAGCCCAGATGAACACAGCTTACTTTCTGATTAACACCGTTTTCGATCTCTACCTGATGGTGATCCTGCTGCGCGTCTGGCTGCAGTGGGCCCGCGCCGACTTCTACAACCCGATGAGCCAGATGGTGGTCAAGCTGACCAATCCGCTGGTGATCCCGCTGCGCCGAGTTATCCCTGGCTTTGGCGGCATCGATCTCGCCTCCGTGGTGCTGGCGCTGGCTGTCGCCTTCCTCAAGCTGGCCCTGCTCAAGAGCATGAACGTACTGCTGGCGGACTGGCTCAGCATCAGCCTGTTTGCCGCGCTGACCGTGCTGAAGAAAGCGGGCTCGATGATCTTCTGGGTACTGCTGATCCGCGCCATCCTGAGCTGGGTCAGCCAGGGCCGTAACCCCATCGAATACGTGATGCATCAGCTGACCGAGCCGTTCCTCGCTCCTATCCGCCGCGTACTGCCGGCACTGGGCGGGCTGGATCTCTCGGTGCTGGTCGCCTTTATCGGCCTGCAAGCCATCAACTACCTGCTGGGTGACCTGTTTGGCCAGCTGTGGTGGATGATTTGATGCCAGCCGTCCTGCAACAAGGGGATGAACTGGTACTGCATCTGGTGATCCAGCCCAAGGCGAGTCGGGATCAGATCATCGGATTGCATGGCGAAGAGCTGAAAGTGGCCATCACGGCGCCGCCGGTCGATGGCCAGGCCAACAGCCATCTGATCAAGTTTCTGGCCAAGCAGTTCAAGGTGGCCAAGGGACAGATCACCATAGTGCGGGGCGAACTGGGGCGGCACAAAACCGTCGCCATCGACAGCCCCAAACAGTTGCCGCAAGAAGTGAGTACACTGCTGAATGACATGCAAGGCTGAATGAATCGGCCTGCGCCAACCGTAGATATGAGAGGGATGACAGATGAAAACAGCCTGGATGAGTGGCCTGCTGGCACTACTGATGACCCTGCCGCTCAAGGCAGAACAGATGAAGGAGCTGGGGCCCTGGTTGGTGCACTACAGCGCCTTCAACTCCAGCTTCCTCACCCCCGAGGTCGCCAAGGCGTATGGACTGGAGCGCAGCCGCTACAACGCCATCATCAATATCGCGGTACAGGACAAGCAGAAAGTGGCGCAAGCCGTGGGGATCACCGGTGAGGCCAAGAACCTGACCGGCACCATCCGCACCCTGAACTTTCAGGAGGTAAAAGAGGGGGATGCCATCTACTATCTGGCGACCCTCCCCTACCGCAACGAAGATACCTATCAGTTCACCCTGAAGATCATGGGCGGTGGGCAGCAACAGAACCTCAGCTTCCAGCAGACCTTCTACGTCGACTGAGCAGCAACAAGAAGCCCCAAACAAGGTCGGGGCTTCATTTTATCCATATGACAAGGGCGCCATCAGGGCGCCCTTGTTGCATCTATCCCGTACCGCAGCGGTTACAGAGCGAGGAACAGACCGGCCAGACAGGCGCTCATCAGGTTTGCCAGCACGCCGGAGAGAATTGCGCGCATGCCGTAACGGGCGATGAAGGATTTGCGCTCCGGCACCATGGAGCCCAGACCGCCGATCAGGATCGCCATGGAGGAGATGTTGGCAAAGCCGCACAGGGCGAAGGTCACGATGGCCTTGCTCGACTCGCTCAGGGTCTGATCCTGCACCAGACCGATAAAGGCGACGAACTCGTTGACCACGATCTTGGTACCGATCAGAGCGCCAGCAGCTTGCGCCTGATCCCAAGGTACCCCGATCAGCCAGGAGACGGGGGCAAACAGCCAGCCCAGAATGATCTGGAAGCTCAGATCCAGCCCCACCAGACCACCAGCCCAGCCGAGCAGGCCATTGAGCATGGCGATCACCCCAACGAAGGCCAGCAAGGTGGCACCGACCGCCACCGCAATATTGAGGCCAGACATGGCGCCATCGGCCGCCGCTTCAATCACGTTGGTAGCGCGGGGGATCTCGACATCCTGATGGTGATCGACCTCTTCAGCTCCCGGCGGCACCAGGATTTTGGCCATCGCCAGACCGGCAGGGGCCGACATGAAGGCCGCTGCAATCAGGTATTTCAACTCAACCCCGAGGCTGGCATAGCCCACCAGGGTGCCACCGGCGACGGAGGCGAGACCACAGCTCATCACAGCGAAGAACTGGGAATCGGACATCTTGGAGAGGTAGGGTTTGACCACCAGCGGCGCTTCCACCATGCCAACGAAGATGTTGGCGGTCGCGGAAAGACTCTCGGCACGGCCGGTGCCCAGCAGCTTCTGCAGGCCGCCTCCCAGCAGGGCGATCACCCGAGGCATGATGCCGATGTGGTAGAGGATGGCGATCACCGCGGAGAAGAAGATGATGACCGGCAACACGTTGAAGGCAAAGATGAAGCCCAGCTTGAACTTGGCCAGATCGCCGAACAGGAAGGCGATCCCCTCCTGACCATAACCGATCACGCTGCTTACGCTCTCGCTGACCCCGTTCAGCACGTGCTGACCAGCAGGCAACCAGAGCACCAGACCGGCAAACATGATTTGCAGGCAGAGGGCAAGGCCAACTGTTCGCAACGGGATACGACGACGATTATCAGAGCAGATGACGGCAAGCGCCAGGATACTCAGGATGCCGAGCAGGGCAATCATAGGGACTCCATCAGGTGGGGCAAAAGATGGGCGCGGATTCTGCGCCTCTCACCCCGTCACTGCAAGTCCGCTTGGTTACAACCCTGTTAGAAAAAACGTTTGCACGATATCGGTTGCGCCAACTGGCTGATTTGGTTCGATTTTAGTATCAGGAGAAATCGAGAGTTCTTAAATGGAAACAATCATTCCTCACCACCGGACAATTTACCCCCGAGCCAGGGGGCCAGTCGCTGCTCCCAATAGGGTTCGGGGCCAAAGCGGGCCTTGAGGAAATCGATGAAGAGACGGATCTTGGGATCCAGATGTTCACGCCGGGCATAAACGGCGTGTACCGCCATCTGCTGGTTCGGTCGCCACCCTGGCAGCACCGGGATCAGCTTGCCGCTCTGTAACTCCTTGTCCAGCAAGTAGTTGGCGATATAGGCGATGCCGAGCCCGGCCAGTGCCGCATCCCGCACTGCCTCCGCCATATCCACCCGATAGTTGCCCGCCACCTGCACCGTCTGGCGCTCCTTGCCCTGGCGAAACGACCACTGGTGATAGCGCCGCTCCCGACTCTGGTAAGTGATGCAGTTGTGCTGGGCCAGATCCTTGGGATGAAGCGGCGTGCCGTGGCTCAGCAGGTAATCCGGCGAAGCCGCCACCACGAAGCCGATGTCGGCCAGCCGCTGTCCCACCAGCCCTTCCGGCTTGTCCTCATAGGTGGTAAGCCAGAGATCCAGCCCTTCATCCACCAGATTGGTTCTGTGGTCGAACAGCGAGACTTCCAGCTCCAGCTCGGGATAGCGATCCTGAAACGCCTTGAGATGGGGAATGACGTGCAGACGACCAAATGATTGGCCCACCCCGAGATGGAGCACCCCGCTCACCTTGCCGCGCCGCTCGGCGATCATGGAGTCCGCCTCCTGCGCCACCGCCACCAGCGCATGACAGTGACGGGCATACTCCTGACCCAGCTCGGTCAGGACAAAGCGGCGGGTGGTGCGTTGTACCAGCTGGGCGCCAAGGGTGGTCTCCAGCAGCGCCAGCTGCTTGCTGATATGGGATTTGGAGACCCCGAGACGACGGGCGGCGGCAGAGATCCCCTGCTCGCGCACCAGCGCATCGAAGATCACCATTTGAGGAAGACGTTGCAGCACAAGATAACCGGATTGAGTGGCGGGAGCCCATTATTCCAGAGCCGCCCGCCAAGGGGTAGGGTCAGAGCCCCAGCGCCCGGGTGATCTGCAGTTTGAGGGGGTCGTCAGCCGGATTCTGGTTGGCGCCGTAGCTGGCGATCAGCTTGCCATCGCGCCCCACCAGATACTTGTGGAAGTTCCAGTTCGGCTCATCCCCATCAGCGGCCGCCGCCAACCCCTTGAACAGTGGCACAGCATCGGAGCCCCGCACCGCTACCCGATTGAACATCGGGAAGGTGACGCCATAGTCGCGGCGACACACCTCGGCGGTCTTGGTCTCGTTGCCCGCCTCCTGCCAGAAGTCGTTGGAGGGGAAACCAAGAATAATCAATCCCTTATCCTTGTAGCTCTGGTAGAGCTGCTCCAGATCGCGGAACTGGCCGCTGTAGCCGCAATAGGAGGCGGTATTAACCACCAGTACCACCTTGCCCTCGGTCAGCTGACAGAGGTTGTGGCGCTGAGAGTTGTTTAGCTCCCGCATCTCCACATTGAAATAATCGGGGCACGCCGCAGAGGCCGCGCCAGCCCCCAATAACAGCAACAGAGTGAACCATTTCATCGCCAAGACTCCTTTTGTTTTGTCCATCATACGCGGTTACCAGAGCCGCAGTTCACTCTCAATGCAAGGGAATGCCGGTCAGCCAGCCGTGGCCCCAGAACACCAGCAGCGCGGTGGCAGCCAGGCCTGCCCCGACGCTGATGCCGGTGCCCGTCCAGTTGGCCGCCGGGCGGGGATATCGCTGCCAGTCCCGCACCGAAATCCAGACCATGCTCACCAGCGCCCACAGCCCGATGCCGCCAAACAGCACCAGAGATCGCGCCTCGCTGTTGACCAGCAGATGGGCCACCGCCCAGAGCAGGGTACCGAGCAGTTGGGGATGCACCAGCCAGCGGCGCAGATGGTTGGGCCCCTGGCCGGAGAAAAAGAGGATCAGCGCAAAAGGCATCATCACCGTCATGGTCATCGGCCCCCACTCCGGCAGGAAGTAGAGCGGCAGCGAGCTGGCCGAGCGCCAACCGGCGATGATGCAGGCGATGGCGACAAACACCAGCAGGGAGAAGAGCCCCTTGTAGCGATTCTCACCCAGCCGTTCTCTCAGTCGCGCCCGATGGGCCACCGCAAAACAGGGGTAGAGATGGATCAGGGTAAACAGCGCAACCCCCAGGGTCAGCAGGAACATGAGTCTCTCCTTGTACTTGGTACGACCACTATGCCGTAAAGGGAGATGTGCGCCTATCAAAACCGCGCTGACCCATGGAGTCAAAAGTGTGGCAAGACAAAGGAACGGAAAGAAAAGAGCCGATCACGATGGATCGGCAAATAAGTGCCAGGGCAGTCAGACATCTCGCGGGATGGGAGATGCCCCAAACGGGGATATTGAGTAGCCGATGGGGCGCATCGGCCGAACCGGATCAGCCCTTGAGCTGATAGAGCGCCGCTACGTTGCGCGCAGTGAGTTGAATATTGGTGCTGGCGCTCTCCAGCGCCTCCGGCAGAGACATGGCGCGGTTGACCACGGCGAATACCGCGTCCAGCCCGTGATCGTGTACCACGCCGCAATCGTCGGTCAGGCAACCGGAGATACCGATCACCGACTTGCCGAACTGCTTGGCGCAACGTGCGACACCGATTGGCGTCTTGCCATGGATGGTCTGGCTGTCGATGCGCCCTTCACCGGTGATGACCAGATCCGCATCGGCCACTTCCTCGGCCAGTTTCAGCGCTTCGATGACGATCTGGATGCCGGGCTTGAGCTCGGCACCAAGCAGGCCGACCAGTGCGGCCCCCATGCCACCGGCAGCGCCCGCCCCCGGAATATCCTTCACCTGCTTGCCAAGGGCCTGCTCAATGCAGTCGGCATAACGGGCGAGGTTGGCATCGAGTTGCACCACCATCTCTGGAGTCGCCCCCTTCTGTGGACCAAACACCGCAGAGGCGCCTTTCAGGCCACAGAGCGGGTTGTTCACATCGCACGCTACCTCGATAACCAGATCGCTCAGACGCGGATCCAGACTGCTCAGATCGATGGTCGCGAGCTCACTGAGACCTGCGCCACCCAGAGCAATAGGCGCACCATCCGCTTTGAGCAACTTGCCACCGAGCGCCTGGATCATACCGGCACCGCCGTCATTGGTGGCGCTGCCGCCGATACCGAGGATCAGGTGCTTCACCCCCATCTCCAGCGCGGCCAGGATCAGCTCGCCGGTGCCGAAGCTGGAGGTGAGCAGCGGATTGCGCTGCTCGGGCGCCACCAGATGGATGCCGGAGGCGGCGGCCATCTCGATGACGGCGCGCTCGCCATCACCCAGCAGGCCGACGAAGCCCTGCACCTTGTTGCCTAGGGGCGCGGTCACTTCGACCGGCAGGATGCGGCCACCGGTGGCATCCACCAGCGATTGCACCGTGCCTTCACCGCCATCGGCCATCGGCAATTTGACGTAGGTGGCGTTTGGCAACACCTGTTTGAAACCAGCCTCGATGGCATCAGCTACCGCCATGGCGCTCAGACTCTCCTTGAATGAATCGGGGGCAATAACAATTTTCATATCAATTCCTTAGGCGAGGCCAAACACGCCAAACATCAGGGTGGAGACAGTGGCAATGGTCAGACCGACTGCAGTTTCGTAAGGGATAAGTTTCAGGCGCTCACCCACCCCCATGTGGACGCTGCCACCGGTGGCATGGAAGAAGGAGCCGTGGGGCATGTGGTCAAACACGGTGGCACCGGCATGGATCATGGCTGCTCCGGCCAGACTGCTGATCCCCAGTTCAATCAGGGTGGAGCTGAATACGTTGGAGGCCACCACGGTACCGGCGGTGGTCGAGGCAGTAGCCAGTGACATCAGGGCACCGGAGATGGGCGCCAGCAGGTAAGAAGGCAGACCGGAGGCTGTCAGGCCGCTGATCAGCACATCTTTCAGGCCGGAGTTGGCAATGATGCCCGCCAGGGTACCGGTACCCAGCAGCATGATGGCAACCGGCGCCATACGGGCGAGGCCGGAGACCGCAAACTGGTTCACCTTGCTGAATTTACCCATCATCAGGGCGCCGACCAGACCACCGAGGGGGAGCGCAATCAGCGGATCCACCACAATACCGGCAACAGGACGCAGAGCCAGCAGCAGGATGGCGACCAGCGGTGCACTGATGGCGGCGGCAAAGCCTGGCAACTTGGCACCGGCAAAGCTCACCACTTCATCAGCAGCAACCTTGCTGCCCTTGTTGTTCAGCCGCTTGGCAAGCCAGTAGGCCATCACCAGACCGAACAGACCCGGGATGATGCCCGCCGCCATCACAGAGGTCAGGGGTAAATGGAAGGCATCAGCCGCGGCAATGGCGTTGGGATTGGGGGACATGACGTTGCCCGCCTTGCCGCCGCCGATCATCGCCAGCAGGATGGCCGCCTTGGAGAGGTCGGCACGGCGGGCGATGGCCAGCGCGATGGGGGCGACCGTGATAACGGCCACATCCACGAATACGCCGACCGCAGTCAGGATCAGAGTCGCCAGCGCCAGTGCCAGCAAAGCGCGGGTTTCACCCAGCTTCTTGACGATGGTCTCGGCGATAGTGGTGGCCGCACCCGATTCGATCAGCACGCCCGCCAGTACACCGGCCGCCAGGATCCGCATCACCGCAGTGGTGATCCCCTGGGCGCCGCCGATCATCAGGGCGACGGTCTGGGTCAGGTCGGCACCGCCAATCAGGCCACCGGCCAGGGCACCCACGATCATGCCGTAAGCGGGCGGCACCTTCTTCAAAATGAGGATGATGGCGATGGAGAGCGCCGCGATGGCGCCAAGGGCTGTAACCGGGATCATGACGGACACCTTCAATGGGAGTGAATGGCCGCCATTATGGAGATCTGCAATCAGAATGCTTTGGCTGAATAGCCAAAAATCACGTCATGTAAAAGTGGTTTCTTGTCTAAATTTACAATCACAAGTCGAGATTAAGGCCGAGATAGAGCAAAAATTTGTCGTCTAACTTGTTGAAATTCAACCCGGTTATCTGCTCTATCCGCCCCAGCCGATAGCGCAGGGTATTGGGGTGAATGAACAGGGCTTCGGCACAGCGATGCAGATCACAATCCTGCAAGAAATAGTGGCGCAGGGTCTTCTGCAGCACCCCCTTGCCATCTTCCCGGGCCAGTTTCTGCAGCGGTGTGCGCAGCTGATCCGCCTGCCAGGAGTCCGCCAGACTGCCCAGCAGAACTGGCAAACGGTAGTCCTCAAAGAAGTAGACCTGTTTGCGCGGCGCCTGCCGCATGCCACGGCGCAGGGTATCTCGCGCCGTCTGGTAAGAGCGCGCCAGCCCGTCGATCCCGGCGAAGTAATCGCCCACCGCGATATGCACCTTGAAGTGGGGAATACGGGCCAGCAACTGCTTGATCCGGCTGCGCTCCTGCGCCGATTGCCAGACGCCCTCACTCAACTGCGCCGGTTTGAGCACCACTATCTCGTCGAGCCCGTTGATGGCGACCAGATTGTCCCGCTCCGGGTTCTCCAGCTGATGAACCAGCTCCCGCAGACGCGCCGGATCCGCCTCCTCCAGAGCCAGCACGGCCACCACCCTAGGCTGGGCCAACTCCAGCCCGAGAAAGCGGGCCGCCTGCTGCAATTGATCGACTCGCCCCTCACCACGAATGAGCTGCAACACCAGCTCCTCCTTGTGGCGCTTGTCCCACTGCAACTGCTCGGTGAGCGCCGCCTGCTCTAGGATCAGCTCTGCCGTCATTCGCACCAGCTCGGCGTAAGCACGAACTTCCTCCGGATCGCCAGAGATGCCGATCACTCCGATCAGCTCCCCCTGATAGGAGATGGGTAAATTGATGCCGGGTCGCACCCCTTTGAGCTGCAAGGCTGTCGCTTCGCTGATCTCCACCACCCGGTTTTCGGTGAGCGCCAGCACGGCCCCTTCGTGGCGCTGATGGATCCGTTCCGGATTGCCGGACGCAATGATGAGGCCATGTTCGTCCATCACGTTGACCGAGAACGACAGGATCTTCATCGCCCGTGCGACGATCTGGCGGGCAAGGTTATCGTTTAGCTGCATAACATCTCCGGACAAGGGGCTGATCTGGCGACGCCACCACGGGCCTATTCAGGGCACATGGGCGCAAAGATGCCACATCATCAAGACAAGCGAGAGGGGGATCGCTAGAATAGGCCACTTTACCCGATGTGTACCCCGCCATGGAGCAGGAATTGCGTGCTTGCACCCGCCTGCCCGTGATGGCCCATCCCTCCGATCTGGACTGTGCTATGGATTATGAATTTCGCCGCGACCCGTTTGGTGGCTATCGCGCCCGGTTCTCCATGGGCCATGAAGCCATCGGTCAGTGGCTGATCGACGAGGTTGGCAAGGATGAAGAGAAGCTCGACGAGCTCTTCTCCATCATTGATCAGCTCTCCAACCGCACCCGAGTCGAATACCGGCTCAACGGCGGTGACTACTCCCTGCTGCTGACCCATGAAGAGGCGGAGGTGAAAGCCAACGCCCTCAATATCGAGCTGGGTGAGGATCTTGACGATCTCGCCTACTACGATGATGAACAGCTGGCCATGTGCGGGCTGGAAGATTTTGCCCAGGTGCTTACCTCCTGGCGCGCCTTTATCCGTAACGAGGATATGGGCTGATTGACCCAATGTCGGATTACTATGTCGGGCAAATGTGCCCTTTTGCCTAACTCAACAGGATTGATTATGTCTATTTACGATTTTGATGACGAACTGCCGGAAGACGAAGAACAGGAATCCACCAAGAAAGCGGCTGCACCTGCCAAGAAGAAAGGCAAGCAGGTGATGAACACCCAGGTCAACCTGAGCCCGCGCGATGCCAGCCGCCTGAACGGCATGCACGTTGAAGCGATCGCCACACTGGACGACGTCAGCCTGCCGAAGAACGTCATCTTCAAGGCTGGCCTGATCGCCCTGGGCGAACTGGAAGCCGGCAAGCGCGCCGATATCATCGCCCGCGTGATTGCCGAATCAGGCCGCTAATCGCCCCTGAAGGCAAATAGAAAGCCGGAGCCACTGCTCCGGCTTTTTGTTTTCCGCCCAGGCACTCTCAACGGCAATCGATCCCCTTTCCGGCTCGGGAGACCAGTTGGTCATAGCGACCATCGGCACGGGCGGCAGCCAGGGCATGATTGAAGCGCTCAAGCAGGTTGGCGGCCTCCGGATACTGCCGTGAAATGATCAGGTAAAAAGTGTCGCTCTGACGAAAGTGGGGCAATGCCTGCAGATGGCAGGGGTCGCCAAACAGCTGACGGCTGGCATCCCGGGTCACCGTCTCGTTCATCGGCAGCAGATCGATCCGTTTGCGATCCAGCAGTTGCAGACACTGTGCCAGTGTCTTAGGGCGCTGCAGATCCAGCCCGAAACGCTTGATCACCCCGTCGGCATGGCTGGTGCTCCACCCCAGCGGAATGCAGACACGCAGCCCTTGCCAGCGGCCAGCCTGAATGGCCTCGCTCCCCCGATAGGTGAACCAGGAGAGGCGATCTATATGAATGGGAGCGCTGTAGTGGAAGAGCTTGGCCCGCTCGGCAGTCCAGGCGTAGGGGAAGGTAGCCGCGACCAACCCATTGCGGGTCAACTGATAGCCGCGGGGCCAGGGCAGGTAGTCGACCCGGATCTCCCGATACCCGGCCTCTTGCAGCAGGGTCGTCACCAGCCGGGTGCTCTCGCCGCCTTCAGGCAGGGCCTTGCCGGTATAGGGGGTGAACTCACCGGTCACCAGCAGCAAGGGCGCGGCCTGCAGCCAGACACACCAACAACACAACAACCACAGACAGTGCTTCATCAGCTGCTCTCCCTTTACCCTGTTGATGAGTATAGAGAAGGGATCCGACCACCTCCTGCGCGGTTGTCCTGCTGACGCCCACTTGTTAAGGTTGCCGCCTGCCTCGCTCAAGGAGATCCAATGTTACCCCTTCCCGACTCATTTATCTGGGGCGCGCTGGCACTGGCAGTGCTGCTTGCCCTCTTCCGCCAACGTCTTCCCGCCTTTGCCCTGCTGGGACTCTCCCTGCTGCTGGCCCTGTGGCTTGACCGAATGACGCTACCCGCCCTGCTGGTCTCGGTCGCAGGATTACTGCTGGCGTGGCGTGCGCCAACCCTCCCCGTCCGCTGGGCGATGGCGGCCAGAGTGGTGCTGATCCTCTGGGCGATTGCGCTGACCCTGCACCTCATCCCCGGCTTCAACAATCTCAAGGTGCTGGATCAGGCGCTGGCAGGCCCTGCCAGCGTACCGTTCAACATGTATCTGAACCTCGACAAGCCGCTGCTGCTCTTTGGCTTGCTGCTGGCCTGCCCGATGCTGCTGGGCAAGGGGGGCGCAATCCGCTGGCGCCCGCTGGCCCTGTTGCCGCTGCCGCTGGGCGCCCTGCTTGTCATCGCCTGGCAGTTGGGGGCACTGAAACCGGAAGTGGGTCTGCCCCACTGGTGGTGGCTGTTTGCACTCAACAACCTGCTGTTCACCTGCGTGGCAGAAGAGGCGCTGTTTCGCGGCGCGATCCAGCAGGCGCTGACCGAACGTTATCGCTCCTGGATTGGCATAGTCGTGGCCGCGCTACTGTTCGGAGCCATCCACCTGCCCGGTGGCCCACTGCTGGCGCTGTTTGCGACCCTGGCAGGCTGCTGCTATGGCCTGGCATTCCAGCTCAGCGGGCGACTCTCCGTGGCCATCCTGATCCACTTCGCCTTCAACTTCGCCCATCTGGCGCTCTTCACCTACCCGCTGGCCCACCGCTAACTCCTGAAGGCGCCTGACACGGGCGCCTTCCCTCGCTCTTCCCTCTCTCTTTAAGCGTGCTGCCTCGCTCGCTTTACACCTCCACAAAGCTCCAAACAAAACCAATTCATTTGCTTGTAACCAAAATGTAAACAAACTGACCTCTGCATTCGCCATAACAGTCACTTTCCATTGCCCTGCAACCAAAAGGATCCTGTGATGCAGAAAACCCTCAGTTATGCCGCCCTGCTGCTGGTCAGCCAGTTCCCGCAACTGGCACTGGCCGATACCGATGTCTATCTCACCAACAACAGTCCTGAACCGCTCCAGATCGACATCCGCCAAAGCGGCAGCGGCCAGCTGCAACCCGGCAGTCAGTGGAGCCAGCACCGCACCGAGCTGGGCCCGTGGGAGAGCGCCATGGTGCTCAGCTTCAATCGCTATGAGGGGGTCAAGGCGGGCAAGAGCTATCTGTTCGAAACCCGCGTGACCACAGCGGCAGGCGACATCTATCGGCTCAACCAGCTGATGGAGGGAACCTGGTGGAACACCACCTTGCAGCACGGTGGCGAAACGCCAACCGGCGCATCCGGCTGGCAAAACGATCGAGCGATCCACCGCGTTGCCGGGCCACAAGAGCTGGCCTTTGCCGCCAAGTTCACCGGCCGCTACGACGATCTGCACTATATGATCACGCCCCCCCAAAAACGGGAGCAACCGGAACCGGCAGAACACAGGCTCAAGGTGGCCAGCTACAACGTCTGGGCACTGCCGGTGATCGCCTCCAGCATCGGCGAGCGATTGACCTTGCTGCCTGATTACCTCAAGGGCTATGACGCCCTGCTGCTGCAAGAGGTGTTCGATGGCCGCCGCGAGGGCTTTTTGCAGGCGCTGGCAAAAGAGTATCCCTACCAGACCAAGGTGCTGGACAAGCCCGGGGTCAACATTCATGACGGCGGCGTGGTAATCGTCAGCCGCTATCCCATAGTGCGGGAGGCCCAGCTGGTCTATCCCCAATGCACCGGCACCGACTGCTTCGCCGACAAGGGGGTGATGTACGCCGAGGTGATCAAGGGGGGCAAGGCGTGGCACCTGTTCGCCACCCACACCGCCAGCTTTGACACCGACGAGGCGCGCAAACTGCGGCAGATCCAGTTCGGTCAGATCCGCTCTCTGGCTGCCAGCCTGAAGATCCCCGCCAGCGACACCGTCATCTACGGCGGTGACTTCAACGTCAATAAACGCAAGTTTGCCGATGACTACGCCAACATGCTGGCCAATCTGAACGCCCATGAACCCGCCTATGGCGGCTATACCGAAGCCACCTTCGATCCCAGGATCAACCCCTATGCTGGTGGCCCGCTATCCGGTGGCGCCAACGTCGAGTATCTGGACTATCTGGTAGTAAGCCGGGAATACGGCAGCGCCAGCCACAACCTCAACACGGTCTGGATCCCGCGCAGCAGCGATGGCAGCCTCTGGCCCGCCAGCAACCTCTCAGACCACTTCCCGGTCAAGGGAGAGATCAGCCGATGACTCGCCGTTACGGGATACTGGCACTGGCTATCCTGACCCTTTTGCTGGTGAATCTGGGCGGGCAGGAAGAGCAGCCCCCGATATCGCCAGAACGGTCGGCGACGCCCTCTCCGGCCGATATGCAGTTACCAGCAGAACCGGGGAGCCCGCCTCCCCGCATGCCAAACGCTGAGGGGATGGATGGCAAAAGCAAAGAAGTGCCCAGCAGCTGGCAGGCGATGCCGGATGAACTGATCAACCAGCTTGCCAGCGAGATCAGCGACAGCGAGTTGCCGCTGGCGCAGCGCGTGAGCAATCTGGAAGCAACAGAGGCCGGGTGGCTGAGCGAGGGTGAGAGCCTGATCCGGCTACAGGGGCGCTATGCCCTGGCGCTGGATCAGTTGGCACAGGAGAGCGAGCAGTTACCGCTGACCGAGCGAATGACCGCCCTCACCCGTTTGCAGGATCAGTGGGCGGCCGATCATCCGGATCTGGCGATGGATCTGTTCAACCCGGATGCCCGCCTGCAGCAAGCCCGTCAGCTGTGGGGAGATGAGGAGCTGGCCACTCTGGCCCGCCACTTCCTGCCCTCAGAGCAGGCCGAAGCCACGCTGACGTTTGCCAGAGCGCGCCAGCAGCAGCTCGATCAACGCAGCCGCTACCAGCGAGAGCTGGCCGAGCTGGAGCAGCAACTGGCGATCAGCCAACAGCAGATGGATCCTGCGCTGTGGCAACAGCACAAGGAGGAGGTATTGAGCCAGTGGCGTCGTGACTTCTTCGCGCGGGAGCAAGGCAAACCCTGAGGTCAGCGCTTGCCCTTGAACTGCTTGACGCTGCGTTTGGCCTGAGTACGGCGATTGGCCTGCTTGTCACGAGGGGGGCGCTTGCCCTCCCCACTGGCAGGCTGGTCGGTAACCGGGAATCCCGCCAGATCGCCCAACGGCAGCTCGCGGCCGGTCAGGGTGCGAATGGCTTGCAGCATGTCACTCTCGCCATGACAAACCAGCGAGATGGCCAGCCCCTCACGGCCAGCCCGGGCGGTACGACCAATGCGGTGTACATAGACAGGGGCGCTGGCGGGCAAGTCCAGATTGATCACCACCGGCAGCGCCTCCACATGGATGCCGCGCGCCATCAGGTCGGTGGCCACCAGCACCCGAATTTTGCCCTCTTTGAAATCGCCGAGCGCCTGCTCGCGTACCGCCTGCTCTTTTTCGCCATGGAGGGCAGCCACCGTAATGCCCGCCTTGGCCAGCTTTCTGGCAACCCCGTCGGCATCATCCCGCGCACTGATAAAGACCAGCACCTGCGGCCACGCCTGCTCCTTGAGCAGGCTGATGAGCGCCGGCACCTTGCTGCTCTTGTTGACCAGATAGAGTCGCTCTTCGATCTCGTTCACCACGCTGTTGAGGGGGGTGGCCTCGATACGGGTTGGCTCACGCAGCAGGCCGTTGGCCAGCGCCTCCAGCTCGGCCTGCAAGGTGGCGGAGAAGAGCAGGGTCTGGCGATCCGCCGGAATAAAGCCGAGCAGCGCCTTGATGTCGGGAGCAAAGCCCATCTCCAGCAGGCGATCCGCTTCATCCAGCACCAAGAGTTGCAAACCATCCAGCCCCAGCACCTGTTGGGTCAGCAGATCCCGCAACCGCCCCGGCGTGGCGACCAGCAGCTGTGGCCCCTGCGCCAGTTCGGCCTGTTGCCGCTCCTGCGCAACGCCCCCACACAACGTCACGATGCGCAACCCCAGCGCCTCGGCACCCTCTTTTAGCGCGGCAGTGACCTGAATCGCCAGCTCGCGGGTCGGTACCAACACCAGACCCTGCACCTGACTGGAGGTAGGATCCAGCCGTTGCAGCAGCGGCAAGCCAAACGCCAGCGTCTTGCCGCTGCCGGTCTGGGCCAGCGCCAGCAGATCCTGCCCCGCCAGCGCCGCCGGAATGGCCAGCTGCTGGATGCGGGTCGGCGTCTGCAAGGTGGCGGGCAAAGAGGCAAGCAGAGCGGGATGGAGGGCAAGTTCGCTAAAGGTCATGGCGCTACGTCAACAAAGAAGTGGGAGGCGAAGTCTAGTGAGCGGGGGCCGAGAAGTAAAACCCTATCCATGATGGCCTGGCCGAGGGGCGCTGGCGACGGGCTGACTACACTTTAGCTGACCCATCACCAAGAGAGACACGCCATGACCAGACACATCCCCCTTCTGCTGCTCGTGGTCACCCTGCTCGGCAGCGCGACTCTCGGCCTGTCGCAGACTCCGGAAAACGACGCCCCCCCCGAGCCGCCTAAACCGGTGCGCATCCTCAATGCCCACCTTGGCGAGCTGCCGGGGCTGATCAATGCCGACAAGACAGGCCCCTTTGTCGACCTGGTGCACGCCATCGATGACCTCTACCCCGATGTAACCATCAAGATCACCATCTACCCCATCGCCCGTGCCATGGCTGGGGTGATCTCCGGCAAGGCTGATCTGGGGCTGCCCGCCATCCGCAACCTCAAGGATATCGATATGCTGGCTTATCGCTTCAGCACCCGCAGTTTTGGCAAGGTTGCCCATGTGATTTACAGCAATACCGCCTATCCGGTCACCACGGATATGGCCTACGGCATAGTGCCCACCAAACGGGATCTGCTGATCGAGGCCGTACCCGACTATATGCCCTTCCCGGTGCAGCGCTCGATGAGTATCGAGCAGTCACTGCGCAAGCTCTCACGCGGCCGTATCGACGCCTTTGTCTGGGCACAAGAGGAGGCCGACCTGATGCTCAAGCAGCTGGGGCTGACCAATATCAGGCGAGAATTTTTCGGAGATTTCGAGGATGTCTTCATCATCCAGAAAGGGGCAGCAGGTGATGAGATGGACGAATTTCTCCGCCAAGCCATTGATCAGCTGGCTGCCACCGGCAAACTGGCCGAGATCTACGAGAAGATCCACCGCCCCTATGTGGAGTGGCAACCCTCCCCAACCGCCAAGGCTGAACCGGCGACCACCCCGCCAGCTACGCCCTGAACGGACAATTCCCGCATAAAAAATCCCGCCGAAGCGGGATTTTTTATGGCTTGCAGCCTTACAGCACGGCCAGCGCCGCAGCGTAGTTCGGCTCGTCGGCCACTTCGGCGACCAGCTCGCTGTGCAGCACCTTGTTGTCACCATCCAGCACCACGATGGCGCGAGCGGTCAGACCGACCAGCGGACCGGAAGAGAAGGCAACGCCGTAATCTTCCATGAAGGCCGCACCGCGCAGGGTGGAGAGGGTTACTACCTTGTCCAGACCTTCGGCGCCGCAGAAGCGGGACTGGGCGAACGGCAGATCGGCGGAGATGCACAGTACAACTGTGTTATCCAGCGCGCTGGCCTGCTCGTTGAACTTGCGCACAGAGGTCGCGCAGGTCGGGGTATCGACGCTCGGGAAGATGTTCAGGATTTTGCGCTGACCGGCAAAGCTTGCCAGGGTCACGTCGGAGAGATCCTTGGCCACCAGAGAGAAGGGCTTGGCTTGCTCACCGGCGACCGGGAAGTGACCAGCGACGGAAACCGGGTTGCCTTGCAGAGTGACTGAGTTGCTCATGTGTTATGTCCTTTATTGGTGTAGTAAAAATCCGGGTGATCAGTATAGGGGCGGCGAGACCAGACAAACACCCGCGAAGACAAGGGATATAAAGGGGTTGACCTTGGACTTAACACCAAGGTTTAGACTCCTTCTCGGTAATCAGGGATCTCGCAGGGGCGGGATCCATCAAGAGGGACTCATCATGAGCAAATCCTGCTGCAATCATCAGCACGCCGCCCCCATCAAGGCCATCAGCAAGGCGGCCCCCGGCCAGAGTGAGCATCACCACGGTAGCCACTGCTGCGACAACACCACGCCCGTCAGTTGCTGTTCAACCCAGACGCCTCATGAGCACGCATCCCGTGACGGCAATGAATCCCCCGGGGATGAAGAGCCTCCCCGAGGAAGTTGCCACGATAAAGCGTGCTGCAGTGCACCCTTATCGCCGGCTCACGATCATGAACATGATCACGAGCACGATATGCCCCCTGCCGACCCGCTGGTTGCGCCTGTGCAAGGCAATAGCCGCCACAGCTGGCAGGTGTTGGGGATGGATTGCCCCAGCTGCGCCCGCAAGATCGAGACCGCCGTCAGCCGGGTGAACGGCGTGCAACAGGCGCGCGTGCTGTTTACCACCGAGAAGCTGGTAGTGGATCTGGCACCCGGTCTCTCCCCCGATCCCGTCACCGCCGCCGTGCTGGCCGCCGGTTTCCAGCTCAAGGGGGAAAGTGCTGACAAGCAGGCAGCTGGCCGTAAGCAAGCTTCACAACAGCCCCTGCAAGGCAATCTATTCGGTAACTTTTTGGGCAAATATTGGCAGCCCCTGTCACTGGCCAGTCTGATGCTGGTTGCCGCCCTGCTGCCGAGCGAGTTTGGTCAGCCGCTCTTTACCCTAGCGACCCTCTGGGGGCTGTGGCCCATCTCCCGCAAGGCGTGGGCGCTGACCAAAAGCGGCTCCCCCTTCGCCATCGAGACCCTGATGACGGTCGCCGCCGTGGGGGCCCTGTTCCTCGGCGAAACCGCCGAAGCGGCCATGGTGCTGCTGCTCTTTATGCTGGGTGAACATCTGGAGGCCTACGCCGCCGGGCGCGCCCGAGCCGGAGTGACCGCCCTGATGGCGCTGGTGCCCGACAAGGCGCTGCGGATCCGTACCACTGCCGAGAGCGAGGTGCGCGAAGAGGTAGCTGCCGATGAGCTGCGTCCCGGCGATATCATCGAAATCGCCCCGGGTGCCCGTCTACCTGCCGATGCCCGCCTGCTCGATGAGCTCGGGGCGTTTGACGAGAGCGCCCTGACTGGTGAATCCATTCCGGTGGAACGCCGCCAGGGGGACAAGGTGCCTGCAGGCAGTCTGGCTGCCGATCGAGTGCTGCGCCTTGAAGTCGTCTCCGAGCCCGGCAACAACGCCATCGACCGCATTCTGCACCTCATCGAGGAGGCCGAAAGCCAGCGCGCGCCCATCGAGCGCTTTATCGACCGCTTCAGCCGCTGGTATACCCCGGCCATGATGCTGGTCGCCCTGCTGGTCGTCATTGTTCCACCGCTCGCCTTTGGCCAGAGCTGGGACGAGTGGATCTATCGCGGGCTGGCGCTGCTGCTGATCGGCTGCCCCTGCGCGCTGGTCATCTCCACCCCGGCAGCGGTCACCTCGGCGCTGGCCGCCGCCACCCGTCAGGGGGCGCTGATCAAGGGGGGGGCCGCACTGGAGCGACTGGCCCATATCGACACCGTCGCCTTTGACAAGACCGGCACCCTGACGCTGGGCAAGCCGCAGCTGACCGAGCTGGTGAGCCTCAATGGCCAGCCGGAGGACGAGTTGCTGGCACTGGCGGCTGCCATCGAGCAGGGCTCCCACCACCCGCTGGCCCGTGCCGTGGTGGCCGCCGCCAACGAGCAGGGGCTGGCACAGGTAGAAGCCCGCGATCTGCGCGCACTGCCGGGCATGGGGGTTGAGGGACGCATCAACGGTGAACTGTGGCAACTGCTGGCACCGAGCCGGGTGGCGACCCTGAATGTGGAACAGCAGACCCGGATTGGTTCGCTGGAGCAGCAGGGCAAGACCGTTGTGGTGCTCTGCCAGAGCAGCGATGCTCAGGCGTTGCCGGTTGCCCTGCTGGCGCTGCGGGATCAGATCCGGCCGGAGGCGGCGGCTGCGCTGCAAGAACTCCATCAGCTCGGGCTCAACAGCATCATGTTAACCGGGGATAACCCCCGCGCTGCTGAGGCGATCGCCACCGAGCTGGGCATGGGCTGGCGCGCCGGTCTGCTGCCGGAGAACAAGGTAGAAGAGATCGCCAAGCTCGCCAGCACCCGGAAGGTTGCCATGATCGGCGATGGCATCAACGATGCCCCCGCCATGAAGCGGGCCAGTATCGGCATCGCCATGGGGGGCGGCACCGATGTGGCGCTGGAGACCGCCGATGCAGCGCTGACCCACAACCAGCTCGGTGGCATCGCCGCGATGATCCGGCTGTCGCGGGCGGCACTGGCCAATATTCACCAGAATATTGCGCTGGCACTGGGGCTGAAGGCCATCTT
Source organism: Aeromonas sp. Y318-3 (assembly GCF_027706185.1). NCBI lineage: Bacteria > Pseudomonadati > Pseudomonadota > Gammaproteobacteria > Aeromonadales > Aeromonadaceae > Aeromonas > Aeromonas sp. Y318-3. The sequence goes on along the minus strand of NZ_JAPDCN010000006.1, from coordinate 63,775 downwards.
TCTGGTCACCAGCCTGCTCGGCATCACCGGCCTGTGGATTGCGGTGCTGGCCGATACCGGCGCCACCGCACTGGTCACCGCCAACGCCCTGCGGCTGCTACGCAAGGGTTAAGCCAGCCGATAGCATCCCAGCCAAAAGCCGTCCCCCAACCGGGACGGCTTTTCTTTTTCCTCTCATTCCTCTCACGGCACCCCGTAAAAGAAAAAGCGCGCCTGCCGGTCGGCAGTCGCGCTTTGCTTACTCTCTCGGAGTTATCCCACCCTTGGCAAGGTGGAATTCAACCCGGGGGCGCCGAGCCATCCCCCGGACTCAATGGCTTGCTTACTTGACGCTGCACTCCTGAATGACGGCAGTACCCGCCTTGACGCCAGCCGGGTCAACCTTCACCAGCACACTCCACAGCCCCTGCGGCAAGGTGATGCTGTTATTGGCACTGCCCCCCTTGGAGAAGGCGAACGAATAGCCGGTTTCAGCGTTCACCGCGCCGCCACCGTTGAGCAGGTACTCCTTGCTCCAGTCCTCGTTGGCCACCTTGAACTCGGTGCTGCCGGCATAGTTGAACGCCGCCTGATAGATGGCGAGATCGCCGTCCATTCCCTTGTAGCTCAGCTGGTACTGGGGCTGGGCATTCCAGCCAGAAAGCTCACCCTTGACGAACAGGTTGTAGCCGAGCGGATTGCCCGCCACCGTCTCCAGCACCTTGCAGCTCTGCACCGGCTCGGTGAAGCTGACGCTCAGGGTCGGTTTGTCCTTGTTCATGGCGGTAAAGACAAACTTGTAGCTGCCTGCCTTGGCCAGATCGACACCGATGTTGCCGGTATCGCCACCCTTGCAAAGGGTCAGCGGAGTGCCGACCACCAGCTTGTCACCAACGTTGCAGCTGCCGTAGTTGACCGGCCCCCAGCTGGCGTCAGCGATCTTGACGTTGGTGGTACCCAGCTTGTCGGTGCTCACCTCGGTAGTGAACTCATACATAAAGTTGCCGCTGAAGGTCATCTGGTTGGTGTTACCCCACTCATCGAGGAACCCCTTCAGATAAACATCGGTGTTGCCAAACGGTGGCAGGGTGCTCAGGTCGGTCTTCTTGCTGACCGGCAGGCCCGCGCCCTGTGCACCAGACTGCGGCTTGACGAACACGGCGGCAGACCAGGCCCCCAGCGTCAGCTGGCCGTTATCATAGGCGGCGCCGCTGGCGATGCTGTCGACAGCGCGATGCTTGCTGCTTAGCACCATACCGCTCAGATCGATCGGCTGATCGTTGCCATCACGGAAGTCGCCGATGCTCTGGCTCTGGTTGCTGGCGTTGATCATCACCACCAGACCGTCGATGGCCGGATCCAGATCCGCCCCGGCACTGACGCCATCATCCACCGTCATGACGATAAGGCCGGGCACCTGATCCGGGCCGGTATTGCGGAAGTCGACCCGCTTGATCACCTCGGCTCCGCTGCCCAGACGCAGCAGGCGGGAGGAGTTGCGCAGCTCCGCCAGCTCCTGATAGAAGCTCACCATCTGCGCCATCTCGGCCGAGCCCGGCTTGGCATGCTTGCCGAGCACCTGCTCGATCAGCGGATAGTTGTCGCCATCCTTGTCCTTGCGCGGCAACCCCTTGTCGAAGTTGTTGTCGCCCAGGGTGTAGTCGACCTTGTTGTACCAGTCGCCCGAGTCATAGCTGTCCCGCTCCATGGATTTGGAACGCAGCAGCTCGACACCGGCGTGGGTGAAGGGAATGCCCTGACCCAGCATGGCAGTCGCCAGCGATACCCCCTGCATCCGCACCAGATCGGCTCCGGCAGGCGCCTTGTAGATCAGGTTGTCGAACAGGGTCTGGTTGTCGTGCTTGTCGACATAGTTCTGCACTTCCACCGGGTCCTGGGCATAACCGGCGCTCTGACCGTTGTAGTCGATCTCGGCGCCTTTCTTCGGCATGCCATCCTTGTCGGTCAGCACGAACTCCTTGAGGTTGCCCGCCATGCCGAGCCGCACCAGATCGGACTGGTGCAAGGCCGTAGCCAGATCCACCTTGCTCATTTCGTTAGGATCGACGAAGGCACCGTTGCCAAAGCCCTGGGTCTTGCGAATGGTATCGCCACCGTCAAACGGACTGCCGCCGCGCACCGCATCGCGCAAGCGGTCGGAGAAGGAGCCGATGCCAGTACCACCCAGATGCTTCTGGGTCGCCTGCACGAAGCGCTTGTCATCCTGCACTTCGCCGAAGTTCCACCCCTCGCCGTAGAAGTACATCTCGGGATTGACCTTCTTCACCGCGGCCAGCGCCTGCACCATCTGATCTTTCGGATGGTGGCCCATCAGGTCGAAGCGGAAGGCGTCGATCTTGTAGTCGCGAGCCCAGGTGACCAGAGAGTCATCCATCAGCTTGGCGAACATGGCGTGCTCCGGCGCCGTGTTGGAGCAACAGGTGGAGTTCTCCACCGAGCCGGTCTCCGGATTGAGGCGCTGATAGTACCAAGGCACTATCTTGTCGAGCACCGACTTGGGGCCGAGCCCGGATTCGTTGGTATGGTTGTAGACCACATCCATCACCACGTTCATGCCGATGTTCTGCTTGATAGCCTTGACCATCTCGCGGAACTCCAGAATACGTTTGGTGCCCTCGGCGTTGGTGGCGTAGGAGCCTTCCGGCGTGGTGTAGTGGTAGGGATCATAACCCCAGTTGAAGGAGTCGACGCCGCGCAGATAGCCGGAGAGCTCCTGCACCTGCGGATTATCCTTGCTGTCGCCCCCTTGCAGGTCGGCCAGCACATCTCCCACGGTCTGACCGCCACCGCAATAGCCGCCAAATTTGGATGTTTTCACATCCGGATTGACCTGACAGAGCTTGCTGAAGTCATCGCCGAGATTGGCTACCTTGGCCGGATCCTCGTTGACGGTAGCGATATCGAACACCGGCAGCAGGTGCAGGTGGCTAACGCCGCTTTTGGCCAGCGCTTTCAGATGGTTGACCGGTACAGAGTCGGGCTGGGTCAGACCGACAAACTTGCCGCGCTTCTCTTCATCGGTGGAGGCATCGTTACCGGTCAGGTCACGAACATGGGTCTCATAGATGGTGATGTCGGCGGGGTTCTGCTGGCTGTGGGGCGCCTTGAGGCTATCCCATCCTTCCGGTTTCAGGGCCGGATCGTCGAGATCCACTACCTGACTGAACTCGGAGTTCATCGCCAGGCTCAAGGAGTAGGGATCGGTCACCTCGTAGTGCTCGACCTTGCGGCTCAGCGGGTGGTAGACCTCCATGTCGTAGCGGTAGAACTGGCCGATCAGCTCGCTGCCCCCTTCGTAACTCCAGCTGCCGCTGGCGCTGTCGAAGGTCATGGCCACTTCACCACTCTTCTGGTGGCTGGCGTTGTAGAGGGCCAGCTTGACCGACTTGGCGGTCGGCGCCCAGAGGCGGAAGGTCACCCGGTTGCCCTCTACCACGGCGCCATAGCTCAGCTTGGTCGCCTCGGGAGCATAGAGCGCATCGAGAGCACCGGCACTCTGCACCAGGGTCGCCCCCTGCAGGATACCATCGGCATCGGTGCCGATAGCCACCAGTTCCCCCTTGAGCAGGGGCTTGAGATCTTTACCGGCTGGCAGGGCAAAAGCGGCGGCATCCTTGAGATGCGGATATTTGGCCTGCTGCTCGGCAGTCAGGCCGGTCGCGGTCAGGCTGATATAGGGGAAATCGAACACCCCATCGGCATTGGCCTTGATAGTGCCCGAGTCGCTGTAATAGAGGCGAACGTGGGGCCTGTCCTTGCCCCCTTGCCAAATCAGGGTATTGCCATCGATAAGATGAGCGCTGGCCCCCGCCACGCCAAAGGCGGCGGTAAAGGCTTCGGCACGGCTGCCAAACAGATCTTTCTTGCCCGCGACGATGGCCACGGTGCGATCCGGGTGCTCACTGAAGCTCACCTTCATATCGCTGCCGGTCAGGTTGGCCAGATCGCCGTTGCGAGCGATAAAGTTGATGCACCCTTCCACCTTGTTGAGCGGAACGACCCAGGCCGGACCAAAGCTGTCGGCAGTGGCAGGAGTCTTGCTCTTGTCATCCCACCCGGTATTCAGGCCACTATCAGCCGTTGCCTGGCAGGCGTCGTTGTTCCAAAGGTGCAAGCTGTGGCTGTCAAACGGTGCCTTGGCCCCTTTGGCTGCCGACTGGGTATCCACCAGCGCAATGACCACCTGATTATCGCCGGCAACCAGCAACTCTTTCGGGGGATCCATCTTGGGCAGACGAGCGACAGGCCCATCGGTGACTTCAGGTGTAGGCGGTGTAGGGGGGACGGGGTTCACACCGGAGGCATCAGAGCTGTTGTCATTACAGCCAGACAAAAGCGCGAGCAGTGAGGCTGTTACCAGCGCCACTTTGGTCTTTTTCATATCCATATTTTTATAATTCCCGCTGTAGTTAGTCTCGATAGTCGAGCACCCGGTCATTGCCAGGCGGTGCCATATTAATCAGCGGCAATCGATTCAAATGTGAGCGGAAGGGCAAAAAACCCATCCAGTTTCAACAAGATAACGTTTTCAGACTGAAACTTCGATCCGGCTCACAGACCTCGTAGCCATTTGGCCTCATATCTGGAAAACGGCAGTCACGGGGTCAGAAAAGCAATGTCTGATCAAGTGGATAGACAAGGAGTAAACAATGAAACGGATTGAAGAGCAGGCAAAACGACTCGATCAGGAGTATCAGGCGATCGGGCAGCTGTTCGACCAGTTTTGCCAGCAGGCTGGCACCCTGGCCGAGCAGTATCACTTCTTCAACTGGCCCGATTATGAAGACTCGCCCCCGCTGAGCCGCGCCTTCACCCTGCTGGGGGAACCCCGCGAACTGCGGCTGCGCTGTCAGCCCGGTGAGCGTTCCGCCCTCAATGGCCTGATCCAGGTAGTCTCGGAGGATGGCACCATAGATGCAAGCCTCGGGTTTCGCGCCGATGGTCAGCTGCTGCTGGAGTCCGGCAATCTGCTGGACAACCCGCCCGGACTGCTGCTCAAGCTGCTGCTCGGCGCTGTGTGGCAACACAAGCCCCAGGATGAGATCACCGGGCAGCCGCACTGACGTCAGGGAACCAAGGCACTGAAACCAAGGGGGCCAACGGCCCCCGTTATTTATCCTGTTCGCTGGCGATCTCGATGGTCACATGCACCAGCTCTTCATGGATCGCCAGCCGCTCACGGATCTGCTGCGCCGGTAGCGGATTGACCATCAGCAAAGAGAGCACGCAGGCATACTGCTGCTGCCCTACCCGCCAGACGTGCAGATCGCGGATATCGGTGCCCGGCAGTTCGGCGATGACCTCGCGGATCTCCGCCACCAGCGGGGTATCCATCTCGGCATCCAGCAGCACCCGACCAGAGTCGCGCAACAGGCCCCAGGCCCACACCGCGACCAGTCCGGCACCCACTATGCCCATCAGCGGATCCAGCCAGTCGGCCCCCCACAACATACCCCCAGTCAGCGCCAGAATCGCCAGCACGGAAGTGGCCGCATCCGCCAACACGTGGATATAGGCGGCGCGCAGGTTGAGATCCTGATGACCGTGGTGATCGTCATGGTCATGATGATGATCGTGGTCGTGATGCTCATGATGGTGGTCATGCCCATGGTGATGGTGGCCGTGATCATCCTTGAGCAGCCAGGCACAGGCGAGGTTTACCAGCAGCCCCACCAGCGCGATAGCGATCGCCTGTTGATAGTGTATCGGACTGGGATCGAGCAGCCGGAACACCGACTCGAACAGCATCAACCCAGCCACTCCTACCAGCAACAGGGCGCTGGTGAAGCCACCCAGCACCTCGATCTTCCAGGTGCCGAAGCTGAATCTGTGGTCACGGGCGAAATGGCGGGCGGCGCGATAGGCCAGCACCGAGAGACCGAGCGCCAGCGCGTGGGAGCTCATGTGCCAGCCATCGGCCAGCAGCGCCATGGAGTTGTAGAACCAGCCGCCGCCAATCTCCGCCACCATCATGATGACGGTCAGCAAAACGGCCCAGCGGGTCTTCTGTTCGGCCAGCGGATTGCCCTCGTGGATGACGGGTTGATGGCAGTGTGATTGAGCGAGGGATGACATGGATTTCTCCTGAGAGCGATGATGCAATATACTATACCCCAGTATAGTTTTACTGATCGAGAGGATCCGTCATGTCCCACACCATTCACGACAAAAAGAAGCTGCTGGCACGGGTGCGCCGCATCAAGGGACAGGCCGGTGCGCTGGAGAGTGCACTGGAGCAGGAGAGCGACTGCACCGCTATCTTGCAGCAGATCGCCGCCATCCGCGGCGCCGTCAACGGCCTGATGCTGGAGGTGCTGGAGGGGCATATGCGCGAGCATCTCGGCGCCCCCGATGCCACCCCGGCCGAGCGGCTGGAGGATCTGGATCAGGTGGTCAGCGTCCTGCGATCCTATCTGAAGTGACGCCATGCAAAGATGCCCGGTGGCAAACCGGGCATCTCGTCAATCAAACTCCGCATACGGGGTCAGAGGCAGTGGCGGCATATCGAGATCTCCCCGCCACGGCTTGAAGGTGTAACGCAGGAACAGAGTGGCATGGCTGGGGGCATAGTCATCCGCCTGCTGAATGTCGATGCGACCACCGATACGCCAATGATCGGTCAGGCGGTGCTCGACCATCCCATTGAGGGTATAACCCATGCCACTGCTGCTCCCCCCCGCCACGGGGGCATCCTTATCCGGCAAGCCATCCGGCAACAGACCGGGCAGAGGATAACGGCGACTGTCATCGGTTCTGGCCTGTGACCAGGAGACAGAGCCACCAAGCTCCCAGGACCAGTCCTGCACGCGCTGGCGATAGCTGACCGGCAGCGATACCGAGAGATAATTCTGGGGACTGTAATACCCCCCTTGCCCCAGGGTGTAACCACTCAGATCCTGCTGATAGTGCCACCACATGGCGTTCAGTCCGACACTGACCCGGCGGTGATCCTCATTGATCAGCTTGTAATAACTGCCCCCCATCAGTCGGGTACGCCAGTTGTCAGGCACATTCTTGCCCGTCAGGAGATGCTGCTGAACGCTCCCCCAGAGACCTGTGTCCCCACCCTGGTCATGGCTCAGATCCAGGCGTATGCCATTGGCTCGCACACCGCCCCAACGAATGCCACTGCCGGGATCGCTGACACCGGCATAGGAGAGCAGAGAGCTATTGAGCGGACGGCGTGACGCGATGGCCCGCCACCCCAGGCTCTGCCAATCCCCTCTCACACTCGCCCCCCCGACCCAGTCCACCACCTCGAACCCGACCGGTGTTGTCCCCAGATCAAAAGACCAACGCTCATCGTGCCAACCGGTGGCGACCGCAGTACCCTGCTGTCGCTGTCGCTCCATACTACTGCAACTGGTCTCGGCACAGGTGCCCAGTTGCTCCTTGTAGGGCGAGGCAGGCAGAGTTCCCGCATCCATCTCGACCAGCTCGAGTCGGTTGAACCAGGTTCCGCCTGCCAAAGGCATATCCAGCTGCAGCATCTGGGTCAGGGCGCGAAGATTGGATAAGCCAGGCGTACCACTGGAGCCCCAGTAGTCACTGTCAAACGAGAAGGTGGTTTGCTCCTGACGATAGTGCCGATCAAGATCGCTGCGCAGGCCAGAGATCAGCCAATCGTCACCACGCTGGCGACGCGCCTGCTCGCTCAGATCGCCATCAGATATATCTTCCCGGGGGATAATACCGCCGGCCAGCAGAGCCTTTCTATCCAGGGCCAGGGCCCCCTTGTTGTCTCCGCTGGCAAAACGCTGGCGCGCAGCATCACGCCAAAACAGGGTGGTCTCTTGAGAGGAGGGCAGCCCGGACACCAGCGGGGCATAGGTGGCAAAAATCGCCTGTGCAATGTCAGGCTCCCCCAGCTGCAGGTAAAGATTGGCGGCCTGACGATAGAGATTCACCTTGTCTGGCGATGGGCTATCTGGCCATGCAGGCAGCCAGCGATAAGCAGCTTGGCGATCCCCTCTGGCCAACGCGATTTCAGCCATGCCAAGCCGCGCATCGGGATGCTGCGGATGTTCAGCCAGAATACCCTGATAGAGCTGCGCGGCGCGTCCCCTGTCACTGCGCACCATCGCCCATTGCGCCAAGCGCAAAGCGATATCCTCATCAGGCAACAGGGGTTGCAGCAACCGCTCGGCCGCAGCCTCATCGCCCTGCTCACGAAGTCGGGTCGCTTGTGCCACCAGTTCCCGGCGAGCAAGTCGGCTATCCAGCTCACGCATATCGTTGCTCCAGCGTGCTGCGGGCTCTTCGGCCAGCAGAGTGCGGGCTTGCGCCAGGTGGCCCTGTCCGGAAAGAAAGAGTGCGGTGGCATAACGCAACGAGAGATCACGAGGCGTGGCTGCAAGACGTTGCCGCAGCAGATGCTCACCCGCGGCAGAGCCATCGACATGAGCCAAATCTTCAGCCAGCCGATACGCCAGCCAGACATCATCAGGTCGCAAGCGCAATGCCTCCTGACGCCGCGCCACTGCCTGCGGCCATTTGCCCGCCTGAGCAAGCATGTCGGCCTCCTCCTCCAGCTGCTTTGCCTTGAGCTGCGCAGCTTGTGCCTGCAAGCGAGGAGATCGACTCTGTTTGGCCAGCGCTACTGCTTTGGCCGGGTCCTGCTTTACATAAAGATCAAACAGACGCCCCAGCGCCCGCTCGTTGCCGGGAGCAAAGGCAAGCACCTTGCGATAAGCCTGCTCTGCCTCCCGCTCTTGTTGACGAGCGAGTTCGCTGTCACCGACCCCAAGCCACCCCTCAGGTTCCTGCGGATCAAGCTGGGTGGCTTGCCGGTAAAGAATCGCAGCCTCTTCCCACTGCCGGGTGGCGGCAGCTTTGTCGGCACGTTCAAGCAATAACCAGTAACGGTTGGTCGCCAGCAAGCTCTCCCACTTTGCGCGCAGGGCTACGTCAGGCTGCCGCAACAGCTGCTCCAGCTGGGATACCGCTTCCGCACGCCGGTTGTTGCGTGAGTAGGCTTCGGCCAAGGCGCCTCTCAGCCCCTGATCATCAGGGTTGGCAGCCAGCGCAGCGCTGATCTCCCGCACCGATGCCTTGCCGGCACGGTTGCGTACCAGTGCTTCCTGACGCTGGCGAAAGGCCGGAGATGCCCACTGCTGCTCCTGGGTATCAAGCAGCTTCAAGGCCTCATCCACCTCGCTGTCAGAGCCAAACGTCACAACGAACTGGCGCAGCGCATCCATGCTCTCAGTACCGACCGGCATATCGCGGATCGAAGCGAGCCAGAGAGAGGCGGCCGCATCTCGGCTACCGGGATGAAGTGCCATGCGCTTGAGCAACACCATGGCCTCCTGATAGCGACCATCCTGCTGCAGGTTGCTCACCAGACCGGCCCGCAACCCTGCATGACCGGGATAGCGCAGCTCAAGATCCTGCAAGGTGGCCATCGCAGCCTTGTGGCTAGCGGGAATGCGGGCCTCAAGCAGCGCATATTCCACCGCCAGATCCAGCGTCGGCGGCCCATCAGAATCAAACAGCTTGCGGTATTCGGCTTGCGCCTCCTGCAAGCGCCCTGCGCTGGCAAGCACGCGAGCCTGCTGCAACTGCTGGCGCACAGCGGGAGCTTCCAGCGCCAGTGCGGCCATGATCTGCCGGTACTGGCTCGAATCCGGCGCCACGCTGGCCAACTTTGTCAGCGCTTGCCGGGCATCGACCAGCTTGCCGAGACGCAGCGCCTGACGAGCCCTGGCAGCTAGCAGCTCGGGATGGTTCGGCTCAACCAGAGAGAGAGAGTAGAGCGAATTGCTGATCAGCGCCTCGTTATGGGTCGCCTCCCCGACGCGCACCTGCTCCAGCAACCAGCTGACGGGCTCAACCGCACTCTGGGCCTGACCGCTCATCAGTAACCCGAGCGCCAGGCAGAGGGATGTCACTCTGGTTGATGACATTGCTCGCTCCAGCGGGGGATCAGATTGCCATTTGCCGCAAAACGATAACGCTGCTGATCCCAGCCTGAGCCGAACAGCGTCAGCACGCTGCCATAGTAGGCATGGGCATCCCAGCCGCGCTGGCCGACTTGTGCGCGCAGCGCCTCAAGTGCAGGCTCTCCTTGCATCAGGGGGAGCAGGGCCGCGGCAAAACCGCCCGCACCACTTCCCTCAACCTTGCCGGTGGCGGTATCGATGCGCTCCGGAACCTGGCCGGTTCGATTGATATAGGCCTGCATGGGCGAGAAGTGGGCCACCAGTTGCTGTTTCGCCGGATCGTCAGCGCTGAGCATACCGACCCAGAGATAGACCCGGATCGCATCATAGCTGCCGCGATCACCATGCTTGGCGTTGCTCACCCAGCCTGTCGGCTGCTGCCAGTCGACCCAGTCAGGGGCAAATCCCCCGGGGGCACTTGCCATCAACATGGCGGGCCACTGCTTGTGCATCTCTTGCCACGGCCCCTGCATGCCGGCGACTCGCGCCAGCAACTGGGGAGGCAAATAGGCGGGGTTGATCGTCCAGCGATTTTCCGCAACAAACCCTTTGGGCCCCGGCAGCAGCACCGGCCCCAAGCCCGGCACTCGTGCCACCTCTTCCCGGGCGATACGACGCAGCAGCATGGTGCCGATGGATTCGTAGCTGTGGTTCTGCCACAAACGCCCGGCCTCCAGCAGGCTGTAGGCGATCCAGAGATCCGAATCTGCCGCGCTATTGGCATCCAGCACACCCCACTTATCTCCCTGCTGCCCCCATAGCCATGCAGGCAGGAAGCCGGTCAGATCCCCTTTTGCCAGCTCGCGTTCGGTCCAGTTCAGCACCAGCTCGAACGTCTCCCGATCATCGTTGACCAGCGCAAAAAAGAGCGCATAGCTCTGCCCTTCCGAGGTGGTGATGCGGCGCGCGTCTGACGGGTCAACCACCCGTCCCTCGGCAGTCATGTAATCCCGCTTGAACTGCTGCCACTCGGGCCAGTCACACGCTGCTCGTGCCGGGAGTGCGCTGGCACACCAGAGCAGCAGTAACGCGATCTGTCGGATCATCTTTCTCATCTCTTACTCTTCCTTCAAACGACGGCGACTGACCTGAGCCAGCAACAACCTGAGACCCCATCCCAGCAGCAGCATGCTGATCAGCGTGACCCCGGCCAGACGCACCGGATGGTTGGCCAGCAGATGCCACACGCGCTCCCACCAGGGGAGATAACCCACCTCGTAGCGATCGCCGACATCCAGCGCGGTGACCCCGGCCTCGCGGATAATCGCCACCGAGCCCTCAACCTGAGCCCGCAGCGAAGGAGCTTGCATCGTCTCGTTCAGCAATCGGATACCGGCGTTACCATCTGCCAGCAGGGCCACCACACTGCGCTGCGGGTGAGCAGGCGATTGCAGACCAAGTACCACGGCTATCGCATCATTCCCGCTGATCCCGACCCTTGCCTCTGGCTGGCGGTCGCTGGCTGACGAGTGCTCGACCGACCTGAACTCACGCCTCGGCTGATTTATCCAGCTCTGCAGCGAGGCGAGCAGCGCATCCGGTTCGGCATCATGGCGAAATTCGGCGGGCAAATCGCCGATCAGCAGGGTATCAAGGTCGGCATCCCGCACCTGCTGCCAATCATTGGTCAGGGTCACCGCCAGGGCCGGATAACCGGTTTCCGCACCGATCGCCCCCAGGGTATCGAGCAGGGTAGATATCTGCTCGGAAGATGGTTTAAGCGGCATAACTATCTGTGTTTCAGATAGATCAGCCAGCTTGCTGAACGGGAAACCCGATCCGGAGAAGGCCTTCAGGTTCGGCATCTCGATCAGATGGCGGTAGCCGGTAAAGTCGAGGGTCGAATTCTCATCAATCCGAACCTGATGGGCCGGTGGCAACAGCAGATCGCAGCGACCATCCTCATGCCCGCCCATGAGCTGCTGACCATATTGGAACGCGAAACTGAGACGATTGGGTTGCCCGCTCTTGAGCCCGGGCATCCGCAACGCTCTGGACTCATCGTCGCCAGTCAACCAGAGGGGCAGCGTCAGCAACTGCTTGCCCTTGATCTCGTCTGGCGCCAGGGGATACGACTTCATCAGCTGATCGTTCACCTTCACATCCAGCCGGGAGCCGTCATGCAGCACCGGTGATGTGTAGTGATATCCCAGCTGCAGCTTGATCCCGTTCGCCCCCGGCTGATAGAGGTCAGGTGGCAACTTGACGGTGAGATCCAGCGGCCAGATCGCTCGCCCGCTGGCTTGCAACTGACCCGGATAGTCGAGCAACTCGGCAAAACGCACCGGCCGATCCAGCCTGACCCAGTTGGGTGCGTCATAGGGCACTCTTGGTGCCAGAGGCTTGAGCTCTTCAACCCGTACGCTCTGACCACGCAACAAGACATTCCCCTGCGCGATCCCTTTGCTGGCAAGCAGCAGGTCATCCTCATTTCGCCCCGATATCACCAACAATTTCACATAGGGGTTATCAGGCGCACTCACCATGTCGATGGTGGGCCCCGTCACCTTGGGGTAATCGACCAGAAAGTCGGGGCGACTATTGTTGGTGATAAAAATAATGGCATTGCGTGTCGGTATCTCATTGATCAGCACCGGAAAATGCTGGCCGCGCCATTGCGCCTTGGCCCCAAACCAGGACGCCAGCACCGCTGCCGCCTGTTGCTGCTCCAGCGAAACCGCCCCGGCAAATACCATGGGCAGCACCAGCTGCGCATCATCACGCGTGTCGAGAAACGGCATCGGGAAGAAGGAGAGCTCATTGCGTACCGGCAGGGTCTGCAACTGCAGATTGAGGCGGGTATCCCGATTGATATTGAGCCACAGGGTATCGCTGGCCGGGTTTTCACAGACCTTCTGATAGTGGCCGATGAAGTTCAGTTTGAGCCGGTTGAAATCCTTGGCGTAACGGGGATCAAGCACCATAGAGGCGTAGCTCCGCTGCCCCATCTGCTTGTCAACAAAGGGCTGCACGCCCATCAGCTCGTCATTGAGATAGACCTTGAGCTGCGAAACCAGCGGCAGCAGGGAAGGCGAAGGGGTGAAATCCAGATCCAGTGTGGCCTGGGTCACCACCTCGTCACGCCGTACGGTGAAATCGGCGAGCCCATCTGGCAAGTTGCCGCGCAGGGAGAAAGTGCCTGGCTGTGCAGCCATCTGCTCCAGCGTCATGGAACGAGTGCGAACCGGGGCATCTACCGCGGGCAGCGGTCCCGTCATCTCTGTCGCCGATACCGTGGAAGCCGCCAGTATCAATGTAAGCAAGTAAGGTTTTGGTTTCATGATGCTTTTACTGTCTGTGCTGTCGGGGTTCCGGAACGAAAATCCGAAGAGACGCGACGTGGAACAAAAGAGAGCAGCCAGAACACCAGCTTCTCACTGAGGATGCAGAGCGAAGCCAGCGGCGTGGAGCGCAGCAGACGCCAGTAAGCCCCCCAGCCCAGCTGAACTATCTGGAAAAAACTGTGCAACGGACGATCGCTGCCCAGCCGTTTTTGCCACAAAGACCAGGTATCGGCGCGGGCAAAGGTGCACTGGATAAACGCAATATGTTGCGCCTTGTCCATTGGCTCCAGCTCCAGCCCGAGGCGACTGCTAAATATGCGCTGAACCCGGGCGGGGAATGCCGCTTCCCGGTGTCCATAGCGCAGCAACAGCCAGACCCGCTCCTTGCCAGCCAGAGGCAGAGGCGCATCGAGACGAATGCCCACACCACCGTTCGAATAGTCGCTGAGGGTGCAGGGATAAAGATGTCCATTGGCCAGTTTGATGGCGGCAGGCATCGCCATCTCCACCCGTGGATTGCTGCGCATCTGGCGAGATTCGAAGGCAACGGCCAATGCTCCACCCAGAATGGTCATGTTGTAGAGGGCCCACAACATGCTGAGGATCAGGGTCGGGATCTCGTCGGACGGCCCGACCAGAATGCGCCAGATACCGAATCCAAGACCGCAGATATTGAGCAGCACCAGGATCAGATAGGGACGTGATACTTCCAGATCGAGATAGACCTCCTCCGTCAATCCCCCTTTGCTTGTCACGTTGAACTGGCCTTTGTGCGGGGCAAAGAGGGCCACAGTGGTAGGCCGCGCGATATACCAAGCCAGCACTGTCTCGTAGACCTCACCCCAGAAGGAGTGACGTACCTTGCCCTGGATCCGGGAGTTGGTCATCGCGCTATGAAACAGGTGCGGCAACATGTAAAGGGCGATCGCCGCCGCGGGGGCGTAGATGACATAGGCATGAAGGATCAGAAAGGCCAGCGGAGCGGTCAGAAAGATCAGCCGCGGAACCCCGGCCAGGAAATGGAGCATGGCGTTGAAGTAGCAGAGTCGTTGCCCCAGGCTGATCCCTTTGCCAAACAGCGGGTTATCCAGCCGCAGGATCTGCACCATGCCGCGGGCCCAGCGAATACGCTGGCCGATATGAGCCGACAGGCTCTCGGTTGCCAACCCTGCCGCCTGAGGGATCCGCATATAAGCTGAGGTGTACCCCTGACGATGCAACCGCAACGAGGTGTGGGCATCCTCGGTCACGGTCTCGACCGCCAGCCCGCCAATCTCATCCAGTGCCGAACGCTTGATGACAGCACAGGAGCCGCAGAAAAAGGTAGCATCCCACATGTCATTGCCATCTTGCACTAACCCGTAGAAGAGGGCCCCCTCGTTGGGCATTTTGCGAAAACGATGCAGGTTGCGCTCAAAGGGATCGGCCGAGAAGAAGTGGTGGGGCGTCTGCACCAGACCCAGTGCGGGATCCTTGAAAAACCACCCCACCGTCATCTGCAGGAAGGAGCGGGTCGGCAGGTGATCGCAGTCGAAGATCGCCACCAGCTCCCCACTCGCCAACTTGAGGGCATGGTTGATATTGCCCGCCTTGGCATGCTCGTGAGTAGGACGCGCCACATAGCGGATCCCGACCTCCTCGGCGAACAGTCTGAACTCCTCGCGCCCGCCATCGTCGAGCAGCCAGATGGTCAGTCTGTCTTTTGGCCAGTCCAGCGCCAGCGAGGCATAGACAGTCCCTTTGACGATGGCCAGATCCTCGTTGTAAGTGGGGATCATCAAATCCACCGAAGGCCAGCTGGCAATATCAGCCGGCATCGGTACGGGCGGGCGATTGAGTGGCCATGCGGTTTGCCAGTACCCCAGGATCAGGACAACCCAGGCATAGGTCTCAGCCGCCAGCAGTAAAAGGCCACAGAAGAGACTTATGGGATCAAGCCAGTCGAGGGTGGAGGTATAGCGCCACCAGATATAGCGGCATGAAACGGTCAGGGATAGCACCATCATCATCAGCATGGGATAGCGTCCCGGTACGGCACGCAGCACGAATGCCATCACAGCCAGCATGAGGACAAAGACAAGCTGGGCATAAAGATCAAAGGGCTGGGTAATACAGAGCAGGCTCAATAACCCGGCCACAGTACAGAGCAACACGCTCTTCCATCTGGCAACAGCCACGGCATTGCGTGACCGCTGCAACTGGTTGCGCTCGAAGTGCGCCAAGCGCCCCTCCAGCCACAAGGTACCTTTCTGCCACAGCCGCAGGCACCATGTTGGCCAGCGGAAAGGTCTGGGTTCTGGCCTGCAGACAAGTAGCCAGAGTGACTGCAGTAGCCAGCGAAGCGGGTCCCCGGGGCGGGCATGCGTCACATGTGGATAAAGGGTATCGCTCCGGGCAAGCAAGCGTTGCCAAGCAGGTTTCTCAAGTGGAAACAGTGCCCACGCCAGCAACCGCAACAGCGTCACTGACGCAGCGGCCCAGCGGGATGAGCCAGAGCCCCGCAACTCCCGGTAACGGTCACGTAACCAGCACATGGCGGCAGGTGTCAGCAAGGCAGTTAGCATGAAGCGTCTCTATCGTGACTGAGGCACCAGCGCGCCAACGCATCCAGCTCATGGGCAATCAAGCTGTCGGGCGCATAGTCACCGACCGGCAATTTGGCTGCCATCGCCTCCGCCATCGATTCATCCCGATGCAGGCGAATAGTGAGCAGAGGGACCCCCCCCTCCATCCAGAGGTCGAGCAGATCCTGCTGCAGTGCACGCCGACTAGTAAATTGAGTGACCACTACCTGTTCGTGGGGAAGAAATGAATGGCGATAGAGCCGCGTATGGGCGTTAGCGTCGGCATTGACCACGGTGAGCAATCGGGTTGATGCCACCGGCGTCACGCCAGCAGGCAGGTCCAGCAGCACCAGATCATACCCCTCAACCGCAGATAACCACTCAGTAGACAACAGTCCCGTAACACCGCCCTGAGCCAACAGATCCAGATCGGGTTGCCAGCAATAGATGGCGGAACGCCAATTGTTTGTCGGATCAGCCAGCAAACCCCACCCGCACACCTCATCGTGAGGTCTCCCGAAATGGAGCGGCAATTGATTGTCAGGACAGAGATCAACAGCCAGCACCCTGGCGCCCTGCCGCCTGGCAGCCAGCGCCAACCCCGCAACGATTGAGGTCGTTCCCACGCCCCCTCTTATCCCTTGCAGCGCAACGGTAATCACTCTTCGTTCCTTTTTTTCAAATCCAGCTCGGCGAGCAGAGGAAAGCGCGACCGGATCTCTGTCAGATGCTCTTCCAGGGCGATATCGTGATAAAGAAAACTGACACCAAACGCCTTCTGGACAAGCTCGATATCAGTGACCCCCCCCCCTTCTACGGAGACATCAAAAGGTGCCGGTTTACTGACCTGCTCATCAGTCGTCATGCTGCTCTCCGGATCATTGGGGATAAGGAACCCAGTCGCCCTGTCCCAGTTTGATTTGGTAATCATCCTGGTAATGCACCACCACGGTTCCCTGATTCTCCGACACCATGGGGGTCTTGGGCAGGTTGTTGATCAGCCCATTCCAGTCGATGGTCGGCATGCCGAACAGGTCACTCGCCAGCGTTTTGGCCACCAGATCGGAGATGGCTAGGTAGCTGCTTTCTCCCGGGATATGGCGAGTCGGCTCATGGGGAGCCTGGGTGCCGATAAAGGCCACGCCAACAGGAATGCGGGTAATCGCAGGGCTCGGAATATCCCGCAACCCCGACATCTGCATACGGTCACCGGTCAGGGCGGCACCATGCTCCGGCACCACCACCACCATCACCTTGCGACCGGAGCGCTCCAGCTCGGAGAGGAAGTGATCCAGTTGATCCAGCAAAGTGCGCAGCCGTGCTTTGTAGGGGGCTGGCTGCCGATTTTTGGCATAACGATTGCCATCATGCAGAGCAATAAGGTTAAAGAAGGTGGCATTGCGATCAGCTTGGCTCTGGCTTCGTTTCTGCAACCAGCGAGCAAACAAGGCATCATCCCGATAGATAGGCTCACCATCAAAAGAGGCCAAATCATGCGGTAAGCCTTCCCTGCTCATAGGTTCAATATCGAGAGCGACCAGCTCTTTTAGCTCCTTGAGATAATTCCCAAACCCACCAGAGTGGTCCATTGCCACCTGCTTCTCAAATCCCAATTGAGCCAACTGTTCCATTAACAAGCACTGTTTGGGGGCGGCTAAATAGAGGTCCTGATGGCTGGGCTGACCACAACTGGCACGCAGCAGACGAATCGAGGCAGGGCCGCTATAAGAGGTGGCAGAATTAAAGCTGTCGAACATCAGATCGAAATGACGCCATACAGGATGCTCCAGCAGACCGCTCGCCTCGACATCACTCCAGGCCAAAGAACAGATATTGATGACAAGCACATCGAAAGGCGTCGCTTTGGCAGGCAACTGCTGTGGAAACCGAGTCTCGCGCCCACGCTCTTCAAGATAAAAATCATTCAGATAGGTATTGAGGTTGGCACTGGTGGGCGGAGCACTTTGATCAAGCTGCTGTTCCAGTTCTCCCGTCCCAGATTCGTGTTCAGCGACCCTTTTCACCAGTTGGGTAGCCACGCTTGATGCTTGTGCATTCATTCCCGGCAGCACACTCGACAACTGAGGGGAGAACCACAGCCAGAGCAGAGCAACCAGCACCCAGGGTGTAAACCGTAACCACTGCGCCAAAAACAGGTAGGTCGTCAACATGACAAAACCAACCCCGACCATCTCCCAATTGATGAAACGCTCGAATAACTCCAACCAGTAATCAGCCGTAAAAGAGAAAACTTGCCCCCCTTGACTGACAATGCTCTCGAAACCAGGCAGCCAGGTGTCGTGATAGAAGAGCCCGATACCTATCGGCAGGGCGATCAACGACCTTGCGCGCCGCATTGGTGTAGTAGTGGAGAGTGGAAAAAGCAGAAACGCAGCAAATACCAGATTGGCCAGCGGGTGATAATTGAGATATCCCCCCCAAAGCAACGCCAGCTTCCCCAGAAAATAGAGGTTCCAGCCACCCAATCCGAGCCAGTTCCTAGTAGGGGTAGAAAAAGAGTCTGAAGATGTATGTCGCGTCATTGAAACCGATCTACCTGTAGCCACCAAACCGAACAATTGCGGCTAGGGCACAACTTCAAAATTGACAAGAACGTTATTTACCTATGCAGCGTAACATGCCATCAGTTAAATATCTTCATTCCAACCTCGAGAGCAGTATTACATACCAAATAAATGCAAGTTATTAGCTACATAATTCAATAATATTGCGTACACTTTACAATCAAAATAAGAGGGCGTCACTTAACTCCCGCTCCAGACATCACAATTTCATTGCGCCACTGGCCCCAATGAACTGGGCACCGTCTGCACATGCACCACAACACGCGAACTGCTTGAGGCAAAATGGGGATTGCGCCATGATGTCCAGCCCGGCTGACCGCCGGTTTTACTGGACAGTCAATTTCAAGGATCCCCCATGTTTGAACACGTCGATGCCTATGCTGGCGACCCCATCCTGACGCTAGTCGAGACCTTCCACAAAGACACCCGCGAGCAGAAGGTGAACCTGGGGATCGGCCTCTATTACGACGAGCAGGGCCGCATTCCGCTGTTGCCGTCGGTGCAGCAGGCCGAAGCCCAGCGCGCCGCCGCCCCAGCGCCGCGCCCCTACCAGCCGATGGAAGGCGCCGCCAACTACCGCACCGCAGTGCAACACCTGCTGTTTGGTGCCGACCATGAAGCGGTCAAGGCGGGACGTATCGCCACCATCCAGACCATCGGCGGCTCAGGCGCCCTGAAGATCGGGGCCGATCTGCTCAAGCGCTACTTCCCGACCTCCGAGGTGTGGGTCAGCAATCCGACCTGGGACAACCACAAGGCGATGTTCGAGGGAGCCGGCATCAAGGTGCATGACTACCCCTACTACGATGCGGCCACCGGCGGCGTGCAGTTCGATGCGATGATCGACTGCCTGAGCACTCTACCGGCCAAGAGCATCGTGCTGCTGCACCCCTGCTGCCACAACCCGACCGGGGTGGATCTCTCCCGTGCCCAGTGGGATCGGGTGATCGCACTGGTGGTCGAGAAGAACCTGATCCCCTTTATGGATATCGCCTATCAGGGCTTCGGTGACGGGCTGGAAGAGGATGCCTACGCCATTCGCGCCATGGTGGCTGCAGGCGTCAGCTTCTTCGTCAGCAACTCGTTTTCCAAGAACCTCTCCTTCTACGGCGAGCGCTGTGGCGGCCTGTCGGTCATCTGTCAGGATGCCGAAGAGGCCAGCCGTGTACTGGGCCAGATGAAAGCCACCGTGCGCCGCAACTACTCAAGCCCGCCCACTCACGGTGGCCAGATCACCGCGGCTGTGATGAGCCAACCCGAGCTGCACACCATGTGGGTCGATGAAGTGACCGAGATGCGCACCCGCATCAAGGCGATGCGCCAGAAGCTGTTCGAGGTGTTGAGTGCCAAGGTGCCGGGCCGCGATTTCAGCTACTTCATCAACCAGCGCGGCATGTTCAGCTACACCGGCTTCACCCCGGAGCAGGTAGATCGCCTGCGCGAAGAATTCGCCGTCTATCTGGTGCGATCCGGTCGCATGTGCGTGGCGGGCCTCAACAGCCGCAACGTCGACTATGTGGCCGACGCCATGGCGGCGGTGCTCAAGGGCTAATCCGCATCAGCCCCGCTTTGGCGGGGCTTTTTTTGTTTGTTGCGTTCGCGGTCACCTCTTGATGGATCTGCTCACCCTCCCCCTGCTGTGAGAGAATGCCAGCAGGTCACGTTGAATCTTTCTGATTCCAAGCCTGTTTATCTTCATCAATTTCAGGAGCCACTATGGATCTGATCGCTCTCTCTAGGCTGGGAGGTCGCCATCTGGTCACCCTGCACCTGCTGCTCGACAACCAGAGCGTCACCCGCACCGCCGAGCGGCTCTGCACCACACCTTCCACCGTCAGCAAAACCCTCAACCAGCTGCGGGATCTGCTGGGGGATCAACTGCTCTACCGCCAGGGCAACCAGCTGCTGCTCACCCCCATGGCCGAGCGACTGGCGCCCACCCTGCACCGGCTGTTGGGGGAGCTGAACGGCCTCACTCGCCAGAACGCCTTCAACCCGCAGCAGTGGCAGGGCACATTGCGGCTGGGATTGCGCGAGAGCGTGATGACCTGGCCGGTGGGCCCCATTCTGGGTCAGCTGATGAAAGAGGTGCCGGGCATGGTGCCGGAGATCTGGAACAAGGATGAGCAGGGACTGGAGGCGCTGGCAGCGGGCAAGCTCGACTTCGTGATCCTGCCCCATGACCAGAGCCAGCCGTTGCCGCGCCAGCCCGGGCTGGTGTGGGAGACCCTGCGGGAAGAAAAACTGGTCTGCCTGCTGCGCAAAGACCACCCCGCGCTGACCAAGCCTTGGGATCTCGATGCCTACCTGAGCTGGCGCCATATCGCCATCCGGGATCAGGAGCTGGCCAACCCCTTCTTCGAGCAGAGCCTGGCCCAGCAGCAGGTGCGTCGCCAGATTGGCGCCACCCTGCCCGATTTTGCCAGCGCGGCGGCTCTACTGCCTCAAACCGACCTGCTCCTCACCGCCATCGGTGGCTGGGCGGCCTGCATGGCCAGTCAGCCGGATCTGGTGATGCGTCCGGCACCGTTCGATTACGGCAAGGTGAGTCACAGTCTGGTCTGGTATGGCCCGGCCGGTGATGGCTCGGCCCGTCACTGGTTCCGCCAGCGGATCCTGCAACTGGGTCGCGAATTGATTGAGCCCTGAGCCGGACGACAGCGAGCAGAGATTGATGTTTCACCGCGGTGAAACATCAACGGCAAGTAGGGACTAGGGACGTTTGGTATAGATGGGGCTGGGGAAGGAGGCGACGTTGCTGCCCAGATCCGTGATGCGGGCAGCCCCCTGCTTTTTCACCTGATCGATGCGCAGCACCTGATGCATGGGGATAAGGGTCTGGCGCACATCGGCAAATTCGCTCTTGAGCTTCTCGTGACTGGGATCGACGATAAGCGCCGTGTGGTTATCCCAGACAAAATCGGCAATCTCGATAAAACCGAACAGCTGACCCTGATTGACTTCGCGCACATACACTTCGTAGCGCTCGCTGTGGCAAATAAACTGAACCCGATATAACGCCTTGCTTTCACTCATGATTATCTGTCATTGAGGGGTAAGAAGATGGCCATTATTCTAGCCGCCGTTCTCGCCCCCTCCAATAGACAGAAATCACAGTTGCGGCCTTTCCATGCCGCACCTCACGCCATGACGGTCACCGGATGACGCAGCCACTCAGCCCATCAAGGCAGGCAGTGAGACCGGCCCCAATCCCGCTGCACGCAAACGGCTGGCCAGCTGTTCCAGCTCGGTTTGGTGAGCCTGCGGCCATTGCGCCGCCGCCCCCCGTACCCCATGGTGGCGAAAGCCGTTGAGGCGAATGGGCACAGGCCCAAGCTGCTGCAAGAAGGCGGCAAGATCCGCGTCAAGCTCACCCTTCGCATCCAGAAAATCGCTCCTGCCCGGCACATGGAGCAGCCGCAGTTCAGTCAGCTTGCCGTGACGTGCCAGTAGTTGCAGCGACTCCAGCACCCGCTCGCGACCATAGCCGGTCAGGGTGTGATGCACCGAGTCACGCCACCCCTTGAGATCGAGCATGGCGCCGTCGAGCACCGGTAGCAGCCGCTGCCAGCCGGTTTCGGCCAGCGAACCGTTGCTGTCGAGCAGGCAAGTGAGATGGGTCAGATCCGGCGCGCCCTTGATGGCGGCAAACAGCGCAACCACAAAGGGGAGCTGGGTGGTCGCCTCACCACCGGAGACGGTAATCCCGCTCAGCATTGGGCCGTAGCGGCGCAGCAGGGCCAACACCTCGTCCACCGTCATGGTAGCAGTCTTGGGATTGGCACTGCGCGGGCAGGCATCCAGACAGGCGTCGCAATCGGTGCAGAGCGCCGCCTGCCAATGGGTCTTGCCCTCACTCAGGGTAAGGGCGCCACTCGGGCAGACCGCAAGGCAGTCACCGCAATCGTCGCACAGCCCTATGGTGTGCGGGTTGTGGCAGCCGGGGCAGCGAAAGTTGCACCCTTGCAGAAACAGCACCAGCCGGTTGCCCGGCCCGTCGACACAGGAGAACGGCAGCACCCTGCTCACCAGGGCGCTGCGTGTTGGCAAGACATCAGCCATCGGTGCGAACTCAATACTCGCCAATGGTCGATTCGTGGGCGACTACTCGCGGTGCCCGCTGACGAATGGCGGTCACTTCACTCGCCTCCGCACCAAGACAGGTGGTCTGCAAGCGCGACCCCTCTTCTGCGAAGCGGGCCACGTCGCTCTTGCGGATCATGTAGCCGGTCACCCGCACCAGATCGCTGTCGGCCACGTTGGCGGTGAACTCGCGCATACCGATAGCGAGCGCCCCCTTGCAGAGCTGCAGCAGCGCCTGCGGGTTCTGGCGGATGGTGGGATCCAGCGTGAGGATCTCGCTGATCCCCGAATGGTAATAAGTGTGGTGCGGCGCCAGTGCCAGCACATGGCTGGCGGGATCCGGCTCATGCCCGTAGGGGATGCGCACCCCGGGGGTAACAGCCACATCGATGCTGAGGCCACCTTGCGAGTGCAATAAAGCGCGGCCACCCCAGGCATGGGTCTGCGGGGTCGTGGTCACATAGGCGGAGAGCTGGGCCGAGATGCGATAGCCAAGCTGGTTCGCCTCCTCGCCATGGCCATAGCGATCCGGCAGATTCTCTTTATCCATCAAGATATTGACCGCTTCCGCCATGCCGTAGATGCCGAACATGGGGACAAAGCGCTCCTCATCCAGCAGCCCCTCTTTCACCAGGAAGCTGTCGAAGAAACCGGACTCATCGTGGAGGAATGCGGCCCGCGCCTCGATCAGCTGGGAGGCCAAGCGGCAGTAGTGGGGCAGCAGGCAGCCGAGGAAGTCATCGATCCCCTGACACTGCTCGGCGACCCGCTTGAGGGAGATGCGCACCAGGGTATTGGCGCCACCCGCCTGCGGCAGGGCGTTGTAGCAGCTGACGATGCCAAAGCCGCGATTGTCGAAGGTGTCGCGGTGGATCGGGTAGTTGGCGATGTGCGGCTTGCTGCACTCGGCGATGCTCTTCACCGCCTGCAGCAGCAGATCGTCCGGGGTCTGCTCCGGATCGTGGAAGAAGGTGAGGTTCGGCGCCACCTGCTTGAGCTCGTTGTCGATGCGCAGGATCAGACGGCAGATGCGGTTATCATCCGGCCCGATGTTGACGTGCATGAAGGCGTCCGGCAGCACCCTGTCCAGATAGACCCAGAACCCCTTCAGCTTGCGATAGAGGGTCTCGTCATCCAGTTCGCCGACAAACGGCAGCAGCAGATGGTCGAGCCGACCCAGCCAGACCGGCATGCCGGTGACGGAGGGGACATGGTGATACAGGATGCGCAGGGCGTTGAGCGCCTCGTCGAAATCCTGCGGCGCCGCCAACTCCAGCCAGGCAGAGCCCTGAGTCAGGAATTTTTCATAGTCCGGCAGTACATAACGTGGCTTGTAAGGGGCGTGCCCTTCGAACATGTCGCAGATAAATCCCTGCTCCATCGCCTCGGCGACTGCGGCAGGCAGGTCGGGGTAGGGCAACGCATTCTCGGCGGCCAGCGCCAGCGCGTGGCTCTTCTGGGCGGCGGAGAGATGGGGATCGCGCACGATGCGCTGACAGGTTTCGATCAAAGACATGGGACACTCCTTCACGGACAGAGCCCATATCCTCACCATTTGCAGGCTTTTTTTGAAGTGACATTCATGACATGACGGATGTCGAATAATGACATCCATTACACAAGATCACGGCTCGCGCTTCACCAAGGCAAGAGCTCGGCTATGCCTCCCAGCCAGCGCAGCAGGAAGAAGCCCCCCATTCCACCCACCACCACAACCAGAGTCGGCAGCCGCAACAGGGTCAAGAGCATCACCCACAGGGTGGCAGTCAGGTAGTCAGGATCCCAGTCAAGACCTATCCCCGGCTCGTAGCTAAAGACGATGGGCAACCAGATTGCAGTCAGCACCGACTGAGCCGAAAAGCCGAGAAACGCCCCCATCTCGGCACCCGGCTGATATCGGGTCAACCGAGAAAAGAAGGCGAAGCGGTTGAAAAAGGTGATCAGGGCCAGCAGGCCAATCATCAGCCAGCTCACGCTACCTCCTCATCCGGTGCAGCACATAGCCCACCACCATGCCAGCCAGAGCCGAGACGATGATGTGGATCTCCGCCAGCAGCGGCTTGGTAAGCAACGCTGTGCCGCCGCTCACCAGAGTGGCCGCCACCATGGGCAAGTTTTTCATGGCGGGAATGGTCATGGCGATGAAGGTGGCCGCGATGGCAAAATCCAGCCCCATGCTGTCCAGTCCATCGATGTACTGACCGGCCGCGATGCCGAGCAGGGTCGCCAGATTCCAGAACAGATAGAAGACGAATCCCGCGATGAGCGCGTAGGCCGGATCAAAGTGGCCGCTGCGCTCCCGGTCTTTCAGCGCCACAGCGAACATCTCATCAGTCAGGAAAAAAGCAAGGCTGGCCCGCCAGCGCAGGGAGAGCGGCAATACGTCACGGCGGAAGGTGAAGCCGTATAGCAGATGCTGGGAAGTGATCACCATGGTGGAACCCATGATGGGCAGCAGGGGCGTGCCCGCCCCGAACAGGGTCGTGGCCGAGAGCTGGGCGGCTCCGGCGTAGACCAGCAACGACATCAGCTGAGCCTGAAGCGGACTCAGCCCTGCCTGCAACGCCAAAGCGCCACACAGGATCCCCCAGGGGATCACCGAAATGGAGAGCGGGAGCATATCCAGTGTGGCACGCCACCAGAGCATCCCCGTTCGCTCGGGCACGCTCGTTACTGACATCATGTGATCTTCCTTGTCACAGCCAAAGCGAGCCGAAAAAACTAGCACGGGACAGCAAGCGCTGTCACGTCATCACTGGCGGGAAATAAAACGCCCGCGGAGTCGCGGGCGTGCACAAGGGGATCAGGGCTCGATGACGATGGGCGTACCCGGGTCAATAGCGTCCCACACCTCATCCAGCTCGTGGTTGAGCATGGCGATGCAGCCGTTGGTCCAGTTGGAGGGCTGAACCCTGCGGTTGCCAATACTGTTGCGCTGGCCGTGGATCATGATCATGCCACCCGGACGAACACCCAGCTCATTGGCGCGCTTGATGTCATCCAGGTTCGGATAGTTGATATGGATGGCTTTGTAGTAGCCGGAATTGGTCTTCTTGTAGTCGAGGGTGTATCGCCCTTCCGGCGTACGCTGATCCCCTTCCTGCTGCTTGTGCCCCTTGGGCGCCGGGCCCAGAGCAATCCAGTAGCGCTTCAGTTCTTTGCCATCCTTCATCAGGGTCAGGCTATAGGTCGACTTCTTGACCACCACCAAATCGGCTTTTTCGGTAAAGGCAAAACTCAATGCGGGCCAAAGCCCCAACAAACACAGTAATACGGCTCTCATTCCATCCCTCGACAAGCCTCTGGTGCGGGCTTTTCTTGTTACCAGATCATCTGAACGATGCCCGCCGAGCGGCGAGCGAGCGCCATGATATTGGATCGCCATCAATACTCAATATGCCCGGCAAAACATATCTTGCCGCAGCAAGGCCATCTTCCTTGAACGCTGTCATTTGGCATTAGTAATTAACAGTTAAAACAACAAGATACAAAAATTATCGCGCTGGCACCCGGGGCAATGATCGGCGAAGATAACACTCCACTCCCCGACAGGATCATGCCATGCGCTCTTCGTGCCGCCTCGCCACCCTGCTGTTCTCGCCACTCCTGCTCTGGCTGCCTGCCAGTGTCGCCGCCGATGCGCTCTGGCTGCGCGAGCCCGCCCTCTCCCCCGATGGCAAGCAGCTTGCCTTCACCTGGCAGGGGCGCATTTTTGTCGCCAGTGCCGAGGGTGGCCCCGCCACGGCGCTCACCGGCAGCGACTACCTGAGCCAGCGGCCGATCTGGTCGCCGGATGGCAAACAGCTTGCCTTTGCCGCCAATCTCTACGGCAACGAGGATGTGTTCGTAGTGCCTGCTAGTGGCGGCGAGATGGTGCGCCTCACCCGCGATTCGCGCACCGATCTGCCGCAAGCCTTCAGCGCCGATGGCAAACGGCTGTTGCTGAGCAGCCAGCGCCTGGGGGCGCCCGATGCCGACCATTTTGTCGCGGAAGGCTACCAATGGGGCGAGCTCTACTGGACCCCGATCACCGGCGGCACCTTGCAGGCCGATCTGCCGCTGCCTGCGACCCTCGCCCGTCCCCACGGGGAGCGGCTCGCCTATCAGATGCCCGCGGCGGATCAACCCTTTCGCAAGCATCAGCACTCGTTCGCGGTGCCCCGTCTCTGGTTGTTTGATGGCAAGCAGCACAAGCAACTGACCGAAGATCGGGTGGCGGCCACCGATCCGGTCTGGAGCGACAAGGGGGACAGCCTCTTTTACCTGAGCGAGCGCAGCGGCGATTTCAACGTCTGGCGCCGGGATCTCGCCAGCGGCAAGGAGCAACAGCTGACCCACTATCAGGGCCATCCGGTGCGGGGGCTCAGCGCCTCTCGCAATGGCGATCTGGTCTGGTCATGGCTGGGTGAACTCTATCGCCTCGATGCCGGTAGCAGCGAGCCACGCCAACTGACCCTCACACCGCAAGTGGCGAGCGCGCCGGATGAGACGAGCGAGGCCCTGACCCTGGCAGACGAAGCGCTGGTCAGCGAAGAGGCGGATGAGCTGATCCTGGTGAGCGAGGGCAACCTGTTTGCCGTCGACCCCGAGCGGGAGCGGGTGCGCCAGCTGACCCGAGATCCGAGCGAGCAGTCCAGCCCCCTCTTCGCCGAGCAGGGCCGCGCCCTCATCTATCTGTCGGAGCAGCAGGGGCACGCCGCCCTCTATCGCCTGCGCAAGGGTAATCCGGATCTGCTGTTCAGCGATCCCGGCACTCTGACCGAGAGTCTGCTGCTGGCCATTCCCGGCAAAGGGATCAGCCGTCCGGTGCTCTCCCCCGATGGCAAGCAGCTCGCCTTCGTGGTGGATGGCCAGGCCATCCATCTGCTGGATCTGGCGAGCAACAAGCAGCGGGAGCTGGTGCCTGCCAGCTTCAACCCGTCGCGCCACGAGGTGCATCTCGCCTTTGCCCCCGACTCCCGCCATCTGGCGCTCACCTTCCGCCCCGATGCGGCAGAGCAGGAGATCGCGGTGATCGACACGGCCAACCCCAAGGCCAAACCGGTCAATGTCAGCCTCAACGGCTATCAGGATGGGCAACCGGGCTGGAGTCAGGATGGCGCCATCCTCTACTGGCAATCGACCCGGTTTGGCGCACTGGGGCCCGATGGCGAGCCCCTCGTCACCAACCTGCTCGGCATTTACAGCAGCCGCGCCGCCAGAGCCGATGCGATTGCCGAGCTGGAGCCGCCGAAAGGGGGATACGGCTTTGAGAGCGATCGTCTCAACCATCGCGAAGCGCTGCTGCTGCAACCCACCGGTACCCTGCTCGCCAGCCGCATCATCGGCGACCAAGTGATCTATCTGGTGGAAGAGATGGGGGTCAACAGCGAGAGCGAGATCAAGGGCTACAGCCAGGATCTGCGCAAGGGCAAAACCAGCGAACTGTTTGGTGAGCAGCCCGGCCCAGCGCTGGCAAGCCTCAACCAGCAGGGCACCCTGGCTACCCTGGTGCGGGATGGGGAGATCACCCGCATCCACCTCGACTCCGGCGAAGCCACCAGCGCCCCCTTCGCCTTGCAGCCCACCGGCCGCTGGCAGGAACGCATGACCGCCGCCTTCGATCAGATCGCCCGGCTCACCCGGGACGAGTTCTATCTGGACAACATGAACGGGGTGAACTGGGAGAGTTATGTCGCGGCTTACCGCCGCCTGCTGCCGGGCATCGGCAACCCGCGGGACTTGGGCAACCTGCTGGCAGAACTGGCCGGCGAACTCAATGTCTCCCACACCTGGGGCAACGGCCCCGCCCCCTTCCCGCGCATGGCGGACGAGACCGCCAGCCTCGGCGGCTACTGGCAGGATGGCGAGCAAGGGGTGATGCTCACCGCCCTGCTCTCTGGCGGCCCGCTGGATCAGGAGAGCAATATCGCCCCGGGCGCCCGCCTGCTCGCCATCAACGGCAGCCCGATTGCCAATCAGGCCGAGCTGGATCGGGCCCTCAACCATCAGGTCGGTGCCCGGCTCGCCCTCACCTTCCAGCAGGCGGGCAACAAGCAAACTGACGAGGTGGTGCTCACCGCCATCGACAAACAGCAGGAGTACCAGTTGCAACAGGCTAGCTGGATTGAGAAACGGCGGGAGCAGGTGGCCAGGCTGAGCGGAGGACGGGTCGGCTACGTCTATCTGCCTGCAATGAATAGCGAGGTCTACGATGCGGTGGTGGCGGATGCCCTCGGCAGAGAGCGCAATCGCGATGCGCTGATCGTCGATGTCCGCTTCAACAGCGGCGGCTATCTCGCCAATACCCTGGTGGAGTTTCTGACCGGCAGCGGCAGCACCAAGGGGATGGGCAGCAGCTGGCCCCGTCAGGGCAAGGGTGAGACCGACGCAGCCACCCGCCAGTGGACCAAGCCCTCGGTGGTACTGGTGAACGCCGCCAGCTACTCGGAAGGCTCCGCCTTCCCCGAGTACTACCGCGCCCTCAAGGTCGGCCCCATCGTCGGCGATCCGGTGCCCGGCACCGGCACCATGGTATACAACCACGACTCCCGGCTGATCCCGGGGCTCGCCTACGGCATTCCGACTCTGGGGCTACGCAAACCGGACGGCACCTTCTACGAAAATCAGGAGCTGATCCCGGACGTTCAGGTGCCGCTCACCCCCGCCGACATGGTGGCCGGGCGTGACCCACAACTGGAGGCGGCGGTACAAGCCGCCCTCAAGCAGTTGCCAGCCAGCGCCAAATAACGGCCCCCGTCGAGCTCAACGAAAGCGAAACAGCTCGCGATGCAGATGCCCGTCCGGCAACAGCCGGGTCAGGGCATCTGCCATCCCCTCCGGCCCGCAAAACCACACCTGCTCGGGCGCATCCTGCGCGATGCGAGCCAGATCCAGCCGCCCAGCCGCCTTGTCCAGATGCAGCTGATAGCACACACCGGTGCGATGACAGAGCTCGGCCAACCGTCGGTGGTAGACAGCCCCCGCCAGATCCGGTGCGCACTGGATCAGGGTGATCCCCTCGCCCCGCTCCCCACGGGCAGCCACCCCCTCCAGCCAGGCTACGAACGGCGTGATACCTATCCCGGCCCCCAGCCAGAGGGCTCGCCCTCCCCCTTGCGGGGCGACAAAGGCGCCATAGGGCCCGGTCACCACCACCCCATCCCCGACGCGCGCCTCTGCCACCAGCTGACGGGTATGATCCCCGAGCGCCCGCACCGCGATCACCAACTGGCGCCGATCCGCTGACACCCGCACTAGGGTAAAGGGGTGCGGCCCCTCCTTGGCGTCAAACTCGAAGAAGGCAAACTGGCCCGGGCGGTAATGGGCGAGCGGCCGCTCCAGCTGCATGGTCAGCTCGCAGGTCTGATCCGCCAGCGCCCGCACCGCAATGACCCGGCCCGGATGGCGATCCCGCGCCCCCACTTGCCCCAGCAGGGAGTAGAGGGCCCCGATAGCGCCGATCCCGCCGATCAACCAGATCGATACCCCAACAGGGGTCATGGCCCCTACCTGAGGCAACAGGCAGAGCCCGTGCCCCCACCCCGCCAGGTAGATGAGCGGCGCCAGCCGGTGGATCAGCCGAAAACGGCCATAACTCACCAGCGCCAGCAAGCTCACTACCACCAACGCGATCAGTAGATAGAAACTCCACTCCCCCAGGGTATTGCCAAGGGCATGGAGCGAGATGCCATTGCCTGCTCCGGCACCCACTTCGGCACCGCTGGCCCCACGCCGTGCGGGACGACTCAACCAACCTGCCGAGACCGCCCACTTGGGGGCCTCCACCAGCAGCCAGTGGGCGGTCAGCGCCAATGCGCCGCCGATGGCCGTCTGACGGTGCAATCGCAACATCCGGTCCAGACCGCCACACCACACCTCCAGCCGCGGCAGGCGCAACGCCAACAACAGCGAAATGGCCATATAGGCCATCCCCAGCAGGCCCGTCAGCAGCAACATCTCATGGCGCCAGGGCCACACCCCGTTGGCATCCCCCGCATAACCGAGCCACCAGACCCCGACCGCCAGCAGCGGCAACAGCCACCACATCCATTTGTTCGTCATAACATGCTCCCTGGTTACATCGCGGCAGGGCCTCCCCCCTGCTCATGGCTCCATTACAACCCCGTCCGGTCACAAGACTTTGCCAGAGGGGGAAGCTTGTGTGGCAATGTGTGACAAACGGAAACAAAAGAGGGGCCGACCGGCCCCTTATGATTACGGCGATTTTGAGGCAGTTCGCTTGCCCACCAACCGGTGCAGCAGCCTGTTGTATTTTGCCCAAGAGTGGATCAGCAGGAAGATGCCGAACAGCAGGGCCAGAAACAGTTGTCCCACTTCGATGGCATCCAGCGAGCCGATAAAGCTTTCACCCTCCTCCGCCTCCAGATAGTTGAGCCAGGGTTGCAGGGCCAGAAAAATCCAGCCGACCCAGGTCACCAGCAGGATCAGCAGATCCCGCAGCCGATACTTCCAGCTGCGCCGGGTACCGTTGCTGATGATCATCTCGTTCGCCAACTTATGTTTTGTCACGGAACGACTCCCCCCTGTCAGGACTCTCCCACACCGCCAACTGGCCACGACGACGCAGGATCGCCTTGGGCACCGCCACCACCACGGTCACCAGATTGAGCAGCCAGTAGATGAGCGGATACCAGACGCACCAGATAAAGCTGCGGGCCATGCTCTTGTCGTAGTGGTTGTCGATAAAGATGCTGACCCCGAACTGCACCAGACAAATCGCGGTCATCATCACCCCGGTCCACTGGAACAGATGACCCACCGCCAGTCCGCTCACGTCAGGCTCAATCAGCCAGATCAGCGCCAGCAGCAACATGCTGTAGCACCAGGCCACGCTGGAGAGATACTCCAGCAGCAGCAACCAGAAGCGGCGGTTGCGCCAGCGCATCGCCTGCAACCCGTAGCGCAGAAACACCTCGGCGCCCCCCTGCGCCCAGCGCAGCCGCTGCTTGTAGAGACCGCGTACCGTCTCCGGCATCAGCACCCAGCAGAGTGCCTGCGGCTGATAGTGGATGAGCCAGCCGGCCAGCTGCAGCTTCCAGCTGATGTCGATATCCTCGGTCACCATGTCATTGCTCCAGCCACCGACCGCCTCGACCGCCAGCTTGCGAAAGGCCACCACCACCCCGGAGACGGTAAAGACAGTGCCGTAGATCCGCTGGGCCCGCTTGATGAGGCCAATGATGGAGCTGAACTCGCCGGTCTGGATCTTGCCGATGATGGTGGAGCGGGTGCGCACCCGCGGGTTGCCGGTGACCGCCCCGACCCTCGGGCTCTCGATGAAGTGCTTCACCATCCAGCGCACCGCGTCATAGTCGAGCACCGCATCCCCGTCGATACCGACCAGGATCTCCCCGCTGGCCACCGCCAGCCCGTTGTTGAGCGCCATCGCCTTGCCCTGATTGTGCTGGTGGAGCACGGTCAGGCGCGGATCCTGCTGCGCCAGTCGATCCAGCCGCGCGCCTGTGTCGTCCTTGCTGCCGTCGTTGATGGCCAGCACCTCGAAATCGGGATAGCGCTGGCGCAGCAGGTGGCCGATGGTCTCCTCGACGTTGGCCCCCTCGTTGTAGCAGGGCACCATCAAGGTCACTCTGGGGTAATAGGGGAGCTCCAGCCCCCGCTTGGCCAGCGCAATATCCCTTCGCTCCCACTGGAAGTAGTAATAGAGACCACCACAGACCCACACCATGGCCATCAGACTGGGATAGGCCAACGTAAAGATGGCAATCCCTTCCAGAAGATCCTTCACCGCATCGCCTCCCCTGGGGTGGCTTTAGCTGCACTGACTGCGACCGGCGTCACCGGCAGCTGGGTCGGCTGAGGCTGGGTCTGCACCGAGAAGACCGGCTTGAGCACTGCCGGATCCGGCTGGTTGTTGTGAAAATCATCCGGGTAGTAGCCAAAGTTGGTCACCCCCTTGCGCTGGATGATCTGCATCCAGCGCGCCAACTCGGCATCGGGGATGGGCTGATCGGTGCGCCAGTTGCGGCTCTGCAGCTCGAACACCAGCCGATTGGCCGGCACCTGCGCCAGTGAATCTTCCGCCAGCCTGGCCAGCCACTCATCGGGGTTTTCTGCCTGTTCCATATAGGGCATCGCCATCACGGCGGTGTAGTCATAGGCCTTGGCAAACGCCGCCATGCTCTGGGCAAACCACTGTTGGGATTGCGGCTCGGTCACCAGCGCCGCATAGATGTTGCGGGCGGTTTTGAGGCCGTCGGCGCCCCCTTGGCGGTAGCGGGCGGCGGCATCGCGCAGCGCCATGGTGAAGTCGATCAGTAGATCGGTCTTCTGCTCCCCCTGCGCCTGCAGCGCATTCGGGGTGCGAGCCAGCGACATCGGCCCCTCGTAGTCGCTGAGGAACGCATCGTCATGGAACAGCAGACCATCGAACTTGGTGTAAAAACCGAGATCCTCATAGATATCCAGCAGCAGCTGACGACTGGCAGGATCCCAGGGCGAAAGGCGTAGATACTGCCCCTTGGCGGGGGCGCCGGTACGGCTGTCGGTGACATAGGCATGGTTCGGCCCCATGTCGTAGGCCATCACCGGCATCCAGGCGAACACCTTGACCCCGGCACGGGTCTTGAGCTGCCAGGCCACCCGGTTGAAGAGATCCGCCTTGACCGGCATATGACGGTTGGGGAAATAGAGCGCCTCCGCCACCCCGTCGCCGTTGTCATCGGCATAGGCCTGCAGATAGACGGTGGTGATGCCGTAACCCTTGATCCGATCCAGCAGCATGTCGATGTTCTTGTTCATCTGCTGCGGATCCTTGTCGTAGACATAGTCCAGATCCACGTGCACCAAGCGCTCCACCTGCCGCTCCCAGGTATTGCCCCCCATGATCTCATCCAGGGTTTCGAGGCTGGTGTCCTCCTCCAGCAGATAACGGCGCACCGTACTGCCCGAGTCACTCAGCTTGTTGAGCCCTTCCGCCAGGGTGAAGGTGTAGGGCATCCCCGCCGCACTGGCCAGCTCCAACGCCGTCTGGTTGAAGGCGCCGTAGGGCCAGACCAGGATCCGTGGTGCCCGACCGGTCTGCTCCCTGAGCTGGCTGGCAGATGCGTCGAAGTCCGCTTTTATCCGGGCCCGATAGTCGGCCATGCTCTCATAGCCATTCTGGCTCCAGCCTGCGGTGGTCACCGCCGGCTGCACGTTGCCCTGCGGGTTGGCAAGCAACCCGTAGTGGGAGGTGAAAGTGTGGGAGGCCAGCTCCACCAGTCCGGAGTCCTGCATCTCGCGGATCTGCGGCCAGCCGACGAAGTAGCTGCGCGGCAGTTTGTCATTGCCGTAGGGGACCATCTTGTCATCAGCCACATCCAGCCAGCTGCCCACCAGCGCAAAAACCGCCGGATAGTTGTAGAGCTTGAGCAGCGGATAGACCAGCCGGTAGAAGCTCTCGTAGCCGTCATCGAAGCTGAGCAGGATCGCCTTCTCCGGCAGCGGTGCCTTGCCCGCTTTGGCATCCAGGATCTGCTGGAAGCTGACCGGGTGATAGCCCTGCTGTTTGATCCAGTTGAAGTGGCGGATCAGGGTGTCGCGCCGGATGGTCTGGGGATAGAGCTTGAGGTTGGGGGTCAATTTCAGGTCGACGATATCGTGGTAGCAGAGCACCACATAGTCATCGGGTTGCCGGGCCGCCTGCGTCAGCGAAGGCAGCAGTGCAAGCAGCAAAACGAAAGGGGCAAGCCAGCGTCTCATCACATGAAACTCCATTGCAGATTGGCGAAGATGAAATTTCCGAACTCGGGGTTGCCGTCATAGATGGCCTGACGGCGGCCAAGGCCATAGCCCAGGCTGAGGGCGGGAGAGAGGATCCAGTCGTGGCGATAGCTGAGCTGCCACCCCTGATCGCTGCCATAGCCCTGCTGCCAGTAGTGGTTGCCACTCATGGTCAGGCTCTGTAGTAAAGAGCGGCGCCCATCCAGCGGCAGCCGGTAGCGCCCCGCCAGCTCCAGCTCCAGATTGCGATCCTGCAGGGGGTTGAAGTAGTCGACCTCCACCGCCTCGTTGCAGGAGGTGGCACCACGCAAGGTGGTATCGAACCACCAGCGATCCCGGCGCCAGAGATCCTGACGCAGCCAGCCGGAGGCGGTCAGCCGCCGGTTGCCATCGCTGATATCCATCTGCTCCAGTCGCAGTGCCCCCTCGCGGGTCTCATCCTGACGCCAGCCCAGATCGAGCTGGTATTGATCGGCGTAGTTGCCGCGCGCCAATGCCCGCAGCGGGGTGTCGGCACTGTTGAGGTTGATGGCCGTGCCCAGCGTCCAGTGATCATTCAACCGCCTGTCGAGGCGACTCCAGAGATAGCCTTTGTGGTTGAGCTCGCTCCCCGTGCCCCCCTCCAGCGTCAGCTGCAGCGGGTAGAAAGAAAGCTCGGCCCCCAACCCGGTATAGGCGGCGCGCTCGGGCTGCTGGTCGAACTCGCCAAAGCTGCCCTGACGACGGACAAACAGCCGATCACCGCCATCAGTGCGAGCGCTGTAGAGGCGGCTGTCGTAGCTCCAGTCACGACTGGCCTGCACCGAGCCCCCTTCGTTGCGACCATGAGTCAGGTCAGTGACAAATTGCGGGGCCTGCTCCAGAGTCAGCCGCTGCTGTAACTCCTGACGATCCCGGGTCAGGTTGCCGAGGGTGCGCACAGCCTGCGGCGTGCCCTGCCAGTCGCCCTTGTCGAGCCGGGCATTGAGGCGGCCGGGCTCGGCCAGCACGGTGCGTCCTGCAGGCAGCCAGCGCACAGCCTGCTGATAGGCCTGCTCGGCTTCATCGGGATGACCCCGCCAGCGGCGGATATCCCCCAGTTGCAGCCAGAGCCAGGGATTGGCTGGCGCGGTTTGCAGCCACGCTTCCAACTGAGCCTCTGCGGCGCCCGCCTGACCACGCCAGGCCTGCAGCAAGGTTTTCAGCTGTAATACCTTCTCGTAGTCGTCGTTGGCCATCCGCATATTGCCGGTGAAATCCCAGCGAGTCGGTGGCTCCTGCCAACCGGCCAGCAGACCCTGTGCCGCGCCATAGCGCTCGCCATCCGAATAGGCGTAGAAGCGCTTCTCCAGCAGGCGCTTGTCTTTGGCCCGTGCGGGGGTCGCCAGTTGCTGGTAAATCACGGAGGCCTCATCCACCCGTCCCAACCCGGCCAGTGCATCGGCGCGCGCCTCCAGCACATAGTCAGGCAATGGCCCCTCGGCCTGCAGCGTAGCGGACTCCCGTTCGGCTCGGGCAAACTCGCCGAGGGCCACCAGCGTCACCACTACATCTCGGCGGGCACTGATATAGAGCACATGATCGTGGGGGGCGCGGGCCAGGATCCTGTCTTGCAATGCCAACGTGCGAGTCAGGGAGCGGCGGGCCAGCGCCGGATCTTCGGTCTGGGCCGAGATCCGCAGCAGATTGACCGCCTGGTAGTAGTCGAGCCAGAGCCGGTCGACCGGTTTGAACAGCTTGGGGTAACGGCCCATCAGGTCTGCTGCCGCAGGCCCCGCCCCCAGGCTCACGGCTACCCGATAAAGTGCCAGCACCTGCTCGGGGTTATCCGGCTCCAGCTCCAGCCACTGCTGGCGGGCCAGCAGCTCACCCATGGGATCTTCACCCTGGCGGGCGGCATAGATGCGGGCTTCGAGGATCGCCTGATCGCGGCCAAAGTTGGCCTCATATTCACCCGCAGCGTGGCGGGCCAGCTCGCGGTTGCCCTGATCACTGGCAGTGAGAAACAGCCCGAGCCAGCCATTGCGGTTGGCGGGATCGCGTCCCTGCAGGATGCGGTAATAGCTGATCGCCTCGGAGTAGCGCTTCTCGTCGCGGGCGGCACGGGCCACCCCTTCCAGCGTACTGTTGCTGATGGGGCTGAGCTCGCACGGCTCACAGGCGGCCAGCGCCCCCTTGCGATCACCCCGCCACAGCTGCACGGCAATCAGATCATCGAGCACCTTGCCATCACCACTTTGTCGATAGAGAGCATCCAGCCCATGCGCTGCCGCATCCAGCTCTCCCGCCCGGGCCTTGATCACCCAGGCTTCACGCACTCTGTCCACCTCACTGGCACACACCAGCAGGGGCAACAGCGCCAATATCAAAAAGATGCGATTCATTCGCAACATACCACCCATAACAAACGCTGGTCATATCGTCCCTGCACGACCATACGGATATACACACCCGTCCGCTCCTGCCTGATGAGCAAGAGGGCTTCCTGACTTGTGTGCTGATTTCGAGGGTGAAAGGCGGGCAGCGGCCACACCTTTCCTATGTGCGGCCCAGCCATCTCCGGGCGGAGATCTGAGGCTTTCCGAACCCGATTCACATCGGGAGTGGCAAGGTGGGCGATTTTGCAGCTGTGGACAATTTAGTCAATCCGACAAGATGGGAATGGTTCTCAAAAAGATGAATAGATCAATCTTTATGCACAAAGGTGAGTGCAAAAAACACTATTAACAAAATAAACAAAGATATGAGGCGATAAGGTTCTAAGAGCTTATGGCCTGCTCTGTAGAGACTTGTTCATATGAATACATATTTAATCTGAAATCCGCATACCAAAACCATCATGCGACAGCCTGTGTCATCAGCATTTCTAAAGTCGCACCAGCCAGTCATCGCCGCGAACAGACATCAGAACCACGCCAAGAGTGCCCCCGGCTCAAGAACCGGGAGCATTCCAGCTTACGCAACTGAGGCTCGTGCGCTGTGGCTCAGGATCCACGCTTCGAAATCGGCCAGCATGCGGGTTTCCGACTCGCTGTTGTCGGCGATAAGCTCGGCGCCGTGTACTACCCGGATATGGGCGTCGATCGGGCCTCCCTCGCCAGCCGCGGGGCGCTGCTGGGCGGCGGCCATGCAGGCTTGCGCCTGTTGCCACGCCTCGGCGGCGATCAGGTTGCATGCCTCGGCCAGCGGCACCGCGCTGAATCCCTCGCCAGTCAGGCTGCGCAAAGTCTCATCGTGACTCATGCCATTGCCCGGTCCCCAGTAGTGGGCGGCCAGATCCGGCCCGATACGCGGGTTGTCGGTGAGGTAACCATCACGCTTGAGGAAGTAGGCGCGGGTCTGCTCCACCGCCATCAGCGCCAGCAGGTAGCCGTGATAGGCGCAGGCTGACTCCTGATTAAGAAGGTGCGGAATGGCCAGCAGCGGGCGCGGGCTCTCGACCCCGACAATCTTGCGCTCCCACTGGCGGGCCAGCGCCAGCACCGCCTCGGGGCTACGTTCGGCCTCATCCATGGCGTAGAGATCCCGTTCGAAGTAGGCCACCAGCGCGATCTGGCGCTCGTTGAAGGCACGAAACGGCTGACGCGCTTCGATCATCTCCTTGATGAGGACGTCGGGAACAGCCTCTCCCGCCGCATTTCTGGCGTAACGTTTCAGCCAGTCGGCATCGTCCAGCAGGCTGTCGCAGAACATCGACTGGGTCTCGGCATAGGCCATGGAGGTGGGCGGAAACTCCTGTGAGAAGCAGGGGGCGTTGCCGGTGACATTGGCAAAATGCGCGGCATGGCCACCCTCGTGGAACAGGGTGTTGAGGCCACTCCAGCCGCTGCCCACCTGCGCCGGATCGGCCAGGCTGGTGAAATTGACCACAGCTGGCACCCACTCCCCCTGCTGGAAGAAGCTCGGTACCGGGCCGTGGCAGAAGCCGTTCTCGTATTTCCCCTCCCGGGTCAGCAAATCCAGCGTCAGGGTCGCCCCGCGATACTGGATGCCGAGCCGGCGGAAGCTCTCGACCCAATCCCGCAGCGCCCGCGAGAAGGGCACGTAAGGATCGAGCTGGCGGGTCACGTCGCCGCTCACGCTGTAACGCAGGTTGTGGGGCAGCAGGGCCGCCTCGCCCTTGGCGGCCTTCAGCTCGACCAGACTCTGCTGCAACCGGGCGTCGGTGCGGGCAATAAAGTCGTCGAGGATGGCAAACAACTGCTCCGGGCTCATCTGCTCGTTCTTGCGCACCTTATAGTCGAAGTAGTCGCGATAGCCCATGGCGCGGGCAAAGCGGTTGCGGATCGCCACCACCTCGAGAAAACCGTTGCCGACCACCCACTGCTCCAGGGTGTGGAACATGGCGAGCGCGCTCTGGCGCACCGCCTCGTTCGGGCTGGCGGCGAGCGAGGTACTGGCGGCGGGCAGGCTGCCTGCGACCTGCTGGCCCTGCTCATCCAGCAGGGTCAGTTTCAGCCCCTTGCGGCGGGCGAACAGCTCCGCCTCGGCAGCTACCAGCTCATCCATCAGGGCGGCAGCGGCGGGATCTTCAATCACATTGCACTCGAAGAAGGCGATCCAGCCTTGCAGACCGCGCTTGAGATCATCCTCGTCGGCCTGCACCAACATCTCCCGCAATTCGGGCAGACGGGCCGGATTGGCACAAAAGGCCTTGTAGGCCTGCTCGGCCGTGGTGAAACCGGCCTGATCATCGCTGGTGCCCATATAGGTGGACCAGAAGAGATCCTCCTTGCGCCTGTGCACCTGCAGGTAGTCGGCGTTGAGCTGGTTGAAGTAATTCCTGGCAATGGAACTCATAAATTCCCTCTTGTTATGGGGTCACCCGCAGCGGGGCCCACTCCTTTTTTTGAAGAAATGCCAAACCATTCACACTCTTTGGCAAAAATTGCGCAGGGATGCGCATCAACACGCTACCAAAAAGTGGGGGTTGCTGTCTGCTGACTATACTGATGTTAAAACGCTCATTTGAGAAAGCTCGGCAAGAGACTGAAAGTAAATGAGTTGTTAACTCTTACGAACTGGCTGCCGCGGTACAGAGCCACATAAAATCAACAGGGAAATGAGGGTTTAGTCATGTTCAAGCTCGGTGATATTACCGTGAGCCGCAAATTGATTTTGCTGCTCGCACTGGCGTTTGTCGGTTTTGTCTCGTTGCTGCTTATCTCGGCCAACGCGCTCCAGCGCAATCTGATGAGCGAGCGAGAAGCGCGGCTCAATGCGGTACTGGAGCAGGCCATGAGCCAGATCCAGTTTCTGGCCAGCACCCTGCCAGCAGAGCAGGCTCAGCAGGAGGCACGCAAGCTGCTGACCAACACCCGCTTTGATGGCAACAACTACCTGTTCGTCATCGACGAGAACCGCACCATGGTGGTTCACCCCATCCGTCCCGAACTGGTCGGCCAGAAGATGGGTG
Source organism: Aeromonas sp. Y318-3 (assembly GCF_027706185.1). Taxonomy (NCBI): domain Bacteria; kingdom Pseudomonadati; phylum Pseudomonadota; class Gammaproteobacteria; order Aeromonadales; family Aeromonadaceae; genus Aeromonas; species Aeromonas sp. Y318-3. The sequence goes on along the minus strand of NZ_JAPDCN010000006.1, from coordinate 24,199 downwards.
AAGGAGGCGCCGCCACCGCCGGGCAGTTCTGGTATCAGATGGTGGATATCGCCAAAGGGGGCAAACAGGGCACTCTGCAATATGTGTGGGTCGGCCCATCGGGCGAAACCGCCGACAAGCTATCCATGGTCTCCGGCTATCAGCCTTGGGGCTGGATCCTCGGTTCCGGCATGCTGCTGCAGGATATTCAGCAGACCATCTGGGCCCAGTACATGAAGATGGGGACCGCCACCGCCATCGTGATCCTGCTGATGGGGTTGCTGGGCTGGCGCATCACCCACTCCATCGTCTCCCCCCTCAGTCAGATCAACCACGCCATGCAGCGGGTCGCCAAGGGGGATCTGGTGGTAAGCATCCCGGTACAGGGCAAGGATGAGCTGGGAGTGGTCGCCCACTGTACCAACCAGAGTCTCGATGCCATCCGCCACGCCCTGCTGGAGGCCAGCCAGGGAGCTCGCAACGTGGCAGATGCCGCCCTGCGCATCGCCGCCTCTGCCGAGCAGACCAATCAGGCGGTGACCAGCCAGCGGGATCAACTGGCCCAGCTCGCTACCGCCATGAACGAGATGAGCGCCACCATCTCCGATGTGGCCGGACACGCCGAAAATACCGCGCGGGATACCCAGGAAGCGACTGGAGAAGCCGGGCTCGGCAACCGCGACGTTCACGCCAGCGTGCACGGTATCAAGGCGCTGGCCACCGAGGTGGAGCAGGCCACCCAGCAGGTCAACCAGCTCAAGGAGGGAGTGATGCAGATCAGCGAAGTGACCGCCGTTATCAGCGCCATTTCGGAGCAGACCAACCTGCTGGCCCTCAACGCCGCCATCGAAGCAGCACGGGCTGGCGAGCAGGGACGCGGTTTTGCCGTGGTGGCCGACGAGGTGCGCCAGCTGGCCAGCCGCACCCGCCAGTCCACCGAGGAGATCCAGAGCACCATAGCCCAGCTGCAGCAACGGGCCGTCACCGCCGCCAATGCCATGGACACCAGCCGCAAACTGGCAGAGAGCAGCGTCAACCAGTCCCAGCAGGCGGGGCAGGATCTCACCCTGATCGTCAACCACATCCAGCATGTAAGCGACATGGCAACCCAGATCGCTACCGCCGCCGAGCAGCAGAGCATGGTGGCCGAGGATATGAACCGCAACGTCAGCGGCATCAACGACTCGGCGCTGGAGATGTCCCAGTCCGCCTCGCAACTGGCGCAGGAGAGCGAGCTGCTGGCCGGTCTCTCCCGCAGTCTGGATGAGCGGCTTGCGGTGTTCAAACTGGGCAAGGAGTCCTCCACTGCGCCAATGATGGCTCCCGTGTCTCCCCCCTCCGGAGAACAGCGCGCCCGTCATTGATGGCGTCAATCCGTGTCGCCTTGTCACCCGACCTGCCAGCCAAGCTGGCAGGTTTTTTTACGCCGCAAAACACGCGGCGAGCATGCATCTTATTGGCATATTCAACGGCATTCGACGCCATTCACAGATAAGAGAACAATTTAAAAACAGCCAGTTAGAATGATTTGCGCGCCATTGGATGATGCGTTTAAACATTTAACTTCAAACAATTAATCAATGCGGTGCACAATGCTGATGGCCGAACATTTGGCCCATAACTAACCATCTAGTCATTTGGCAAACTGACCGAAAGGTCGGGACGCAAAGCCTCCGGTCTACAGACGTTTTGTCCAGGATAGCGGGGTTGCCACACGCAAGTGTGCATCGGGGAACTCCCCGGCCAACTGACTGCCCACATCTATCGAACAGAGGAATGTATGGCAGCAAAAATCCAACTCAATCACATCGCGGCGATGCTGGCCCTGCTGGCCAGCGGCAGCGCTCTGGCGCATGGCTACATCAGCCAGCCCGAGAGCCGCAACTATCTGTGCAAAACCGGCGGCAACAGCCAGTGTGGCGGCGTGCAGTGGGAACCCCAGAGCGTGGAGGGCCCTTCCGGCTTCCCGCAGAGCGGCCCACAGGATGGTCAAATCGCCTCGGCGGGCAGCCCGCGCTGGAGCGAGCTGAACATCCAGACCAGCGACCGCTGGACCAAGCGTGAAGTACAGCCCGGCCCCTTCGCCATCAGCTGGACCTTCACCGCCAACCACGTCACCCGCAACTGGCGCTACTACCTCACCAAGCAGGACTGGAACCCCAACCAGCCGCTCACCCGCGCCTCGTTCGACCTTAATCCCTTCTGCGTCATCGACGGCAACATGGTGCAGCCGCCCAAGCAGGTGACCCACAACTGCATCCTGCCGGAGCGCACCGGTTATCAGCTGATCCTCGGTGTGTGGGAAGTTGGCGACACCAGCAACAGCTTCTACAACATCATCGATGCCAAGTTCAAAGATGGCAGCCTGCCGCCGCTGGAGTGGAGTCAGGCCGGCACCATCTACCCCTCCATCGACCTCGCGGCAGGTGACAAGGCAATGACCCGGGTATTCGATGCCAACGGCGAGCGCCCCGATCTGCAAACCGTGCTGACCATCACCACTGCCGAACAGGGCCAGAAGAACAACTGGGCCCATGCCCTCGCCAGCAAAATCAACGCCGAGCAAAGCCTGATCCGCGCCGGTCAGCAAGGGGCCGATGGCCAGTTCAATCCGGTCTACGGTATGAACCCCATCTATCTGAAGCGAAACAGCGAGCTGAAGCGGGTCGAGATTGACCTGCAACAGCAGCAACCGCCGGTGGTGGACAGTATCAGCGTCAGCGGTCTGGCCAGCGACTATGTGCTGGACAACGGCAAGGCAACCCTCGATTTCACCGTCACCGCACAGGGCGATCTGACCGTCTCCAACACCCTCTATGACCACGGCGGCGTCGCCAAGGGTGAAAGCAGTGCCGACATCAAGGACAGCAGCCACACCTTCACCATGGCGCTGGAAGGGCTCAAGGCAGGTCACCACCAGCTGGTGATCAAGGCCACCCCGAAAGCGGGCGGCGAGACCATCCAGCAAACCATGGATCTGATGTTCAAGGATCAGAGCAGCGGCGAATATGACTTCGTCTTCCCGAACAACATCAAGTCCTACACCGCCGGAACCAAGGTGCAGCAGCCGAAAAATGGCAAGGTCTATCAGTGCAAGCCCTTCCCCTACAGCGGCTACTGCGTGCAGTGGGCCACCACCGCCACCCAGTTCGAGCCGGGTGTCGGGTCCCACTGGCAAGAAGCCTGGATTGAGCTGAAGTGATCCGCAGCGGGTCATGACGCCATCAATAAAACGGGGAGCCATTGGCTCCCCTTCTTGTCTTCTATCCCCGTTCAAATCTGGACGTCGATGGCGGGCTAGCAGCCCATAACACCTTCCCGATAGCCTGCACGACTCTTGTGCAGTGCTCGCGCTCCATCTCTATTGCTCATATCGGCCACTCGCATCGGGAGCCGGACGCAGACTCTGTGAGCCATGCCCCTCTGCCTCCTTACGCCCTGTGCCATCATGGGATCAGGCAGCAACAACGCGAAAAGGAAGCCGCCATGTGGATCAATGCCGAACCCGTCAACGGAGCCCTGGTCTCACTGGCCATCGGCCTTATCATCGGACTGGAGCGGGGCTGGCAGGTGCGCCAGCTGGGGGACAACCAGCGCATCGCCGGAATGCGGACCTACGGCCTTATCGGCCTGCTCGGCGGGGTCTGTGCGCTGTTGCTGCCCACTCTGGGCCCCTGGCTGCCGCTGCTCGGCCTGCTGGCGGTGGTGACCGGCTGCGGCCTCTCGGTCTGGCTGGCCCAGCGCTGGCAGGGAGAGTTCGGCCTCACCAGCTCGGTGGCTATGCTGCTCACCTATCTGCTGGGGCTGATGTCGGTACTGCTCAGCCCGAGCGAGGCGGTGGCCTGCGCCGTGCTGGCGGCCCTGCTGATGGGGCTCAAGGGCAAGATCCAGCAGGGGATGCTGTTTCTCAGCGAAACCGAATTTCACGCCACCCTGCGCTTTTTGCTCATCTCGCTGGTGCTGCTGCCGGTACTGCCCAACGAGGAGATGGGGCCCCTCGATGCCTTCAACCCCTTCAAGATCTGGCTGATGGTGGTGGTGATCGCCGGCATCTCGTTTTGTGGCCACTTCGCGGTGCGGCTGCTCGGCACTCGCGCCGGGCTGGTGCTCACCAGCATACTGGCGGGATTGGCCTCCTCCACCGCCCTCACCCTGCAGTTCGCCCGCCTCAACAAGGAACAAGGGGGGCTGGAGCGACTGCTGGCTACCGGCATCCTGCTGGCAGGGGCCACCATGTGGCTGCGGCTGCTGGTGCTGGTGCTGCTCATTCACAGCGAGCTGGCGATGCGCCTCGTCGCCCCCCTGTTGCTGCTGGCCACCACAGTCTACGGCTTTGCCTTCTGGTTCTGGCGTCAGCGCGAGGAGCTGACCGACGGACCGGTAAAACCGGAAACCAGCAACCCGCTCGATCTGGCCACTGCCATCAAGTTCGGCCTGCTGCTGGCGTTGATCGGCTTTATGGCAACGCTGCTGCAAGACAAGGTGGGCAACTCGGGGGTCTATCTGCTGGCGCTGGTGTCGGGGATCACCGACGTGGATGCCATCACCTTGTCGCTCTCCCAGCTCTCCCACAAGGAGCTGGCGCTGGAGGTGGCGGCCCGCGGCATCCTGCTAGCCGGGCTGGTCAACTCGCTGGTGAAGGGGCTGCTGGCCCTGGGGATAGGCGGCCGCCGGCTGGGACTGCGGGTGCTGCTCCCCTACTTCGTCTCGGCCCTGCTGATCCTGCCCCTCGTCTGGCCCGCAGGTTGACGGGGATCACCCGCCAGAAGTGACAGACTGACGCCTCTCGCGCTTGTCACGTATACTGCCACCTCTTGCAGCATGAGGAGGTAGCAATGGCGAGCGACTGGGACAAGGTACTGGCAGGCGGGGCACTGGATAGCCAGAGCGAGGAGATAGCCAACGACCGGATCCGCGGTCAGGCGCTGCTGGCCAAGCTCAACGGTTCATCGGCGGGCGATGGCCCTTTGCGCCAGCAGATTTGCCGCGAGCTGTTCGGCCACTGCCCCGACTCCTGCTGGATCAGCACGCCGTTTACCTGCGAATTCGGCCGCAACATCCATATCGGCGAGAAGACCTTCTTCAACTTCAACGTCACCATTCTCGATCTGGGCGAAGTGCATATAGGCAGCCATGTGCTGCTGGCCCCCAACGTGCAGATCTACACCGCCACCCACACCATGAACTATCTGGAGCGACGCAACTGGACCGCCTACAACAAGCCGGTGCGGATCGGTGACGACTGCTGGATTGGCGGCGGCGCCATCATCTGCCCCGGCGTCACCATAGGGCCGCGCTCCATCATAGGTGCCGGCGCCGTGGTCACCCGCGACATCCCGGCCGACTCGGTGGCGGTGGGCAATCCGGCCAGGGTGATCCGCACCCTCAAACAGGACGAGGAGCGCTGCTGGGAGTTGGCCCAATGATGGCGCTGGCGCTGCTGCCACTGGGCGCCGCCCTCTGGCTCGGCCTCGACGAGCAGCAGTGGTGGCCGCTGGCCGTGTTGCTCTCCATGAGCCTGCTCACGGTAGCCGCCTACGCCTGGGACAAGCGGCAGGCGGTACGGGGTGAGTGGCGCATTCCCGAATCGAGGCTCCATCTGCTGGAGCTGTGCGGCGGCTGGCCGGGGGCGCTGGTTGCCCGCCAGTGGCTGCGCCACAAGACCCAGAAGCGCAGCTACCGGCTGGTCTTCTGGTTTATCGTGCTGCTGCACCTCACCCTGTGGGCGCTCTGGGTCGGTCGACCCCTCTGGCAGCAATAGCCAACTGCATCACAAAGGCGAAAAGGGCCCCATTGCGGCCAATTGGCGGCTGTGAGAAAACAGAACGGATCCCATCAGCGTTTTCGCCGTTTATAGACGACAAGGAGTCGTGACATGACCATGTGGACAGGCATAGTCCTGATCGTATTTATCAGCCTATTGTTCGGATATCTCGGCAAACGGGCTCGCTACCAGATGGGGGATGCCCGCATCACCGATCGCCTCGGCAAGCAGGATATGATCATAAGAGAGCTACAGGAGCGGATCGCCAATCTGGAGGCGATCGTCATCGAGGAAGAGAAACGGCGCCCGTTTCGGGAGCTGTGATTTTTCGCCATCAGGCGTCAGATAACCAAAATTCAAATCAAAGAAAGAGGGCTGCATGATGCAGCCCTCTCTCGTTTCAGCAAATTCAGATTGCCAGCGGCAGCAACTCCGCATAATCGCGGATCGCCGGAAAAGCGGTGATGCTCTGCTCCGGCTTGCAGCTATCCGGATTCTGGATCGCCAGCTGATAGCCGATGCCATAGTCGGCGGCAGCCCGGAGGATCCGCTCGCTGTCATCCACAAACAGGGTACGGGCCGGATCGAACGCCAGCCGCTCGGCCAGCGCCTGCCAGCAGTGCTGGCTCTCCTTCGACCAGCCCAGCTCGTGGGTACTCACCATCAGATCCAGATGGTCGGCAAGACCGAGTTGCGCATCCTTCACCGACAGACTGGCGGGGTGAGCGTTGGTGAAAAGCACCAGCTGCTTGCCCGCGGCGCGCAACGCGGCCAGAAAGGGGATGGCGTGGGGACGCCACTGGATCTTCGCCAGCAGCTCCTGCTTGAGGGCACGGATGTCGAGCCCCAGGGTCTCGCTCCAGTAATCCACGCAGTACCAGTTGAGGGTGCCGTTGACGGCGTGATAGTGGACATCGATCTGCGCTTTGGCTTCATCCAGTGGCAGCCCGAGCCGCTCGGCGTAACGCTCCGGCACCAGCTGCTGCCAGAGGTGGTTGTCAAAATGGAGATCGATCAGGGTACCATCCATATCGAGCAAGACGGTATCTATCTGGTGCCATGGCAAGGTGGTGGAGCGGGAGTGTGGCATCGGGCCTCTTGATCGCGGATCTCGGAAAACGGGGCGGCAGTATAACGGATTTTTCCCCCCCCTTTCCCCTCCCTGCCCCGTGGTGTTCGGTGTGTGAGTCGTTTACTCTTGAAGCACGATTTTTTAACGAGCCGTCACCCCTGATGAGTGAGCACCACAAAAGCCCCCCCGAACAGATTTCGATCGACCAGCTGGAGCAGGAGAAGAGCAAACCGGAGATCCTCAAAGCCGATATCGTCGCCGAGAGCCGACTGTTCAAGGTGGAATCGCTACACCTCAAGTTCTCCAATGGCGAAGAGCGGGTCTACGAGCGGATGCGCGGCGGTAATCGTGGCGCCGTCATGGTGGTGCCGCTGTTCGATGCCCACACCCTGCTGCTGGTGCGCGAATATGCCGCAGGCACCCACTCCTACGAGCTGGGCTTCCCTAAAGGGCTGATCGACCCGGGCGAAGATGCCTTCGAGGCGGGCAACCGGGAGCTGATGGAGGAGGCAGGCTTTGGCGCCAACAGCCTCACCCTGCTCAAGCAGGTGTCGCTGGCGCCCGGTTACTTCTCCAGCCGGATGGACATTTTACTGGCGCGGGATCTCTTCCCCGAGCAGCGGATCGGCGACGAGCCCGAACCGCTGGAAGTGATCCCCTGGCCGCTGAACCGGATCGACGAATTGCTGGCGCGACCCGACTTCACCGAGTCGCGCAGCATCAGTGCCCTGCTCCTGGCCCAGAAGTGGCTGGCGGAGCAGGCAGAGTAGCCCGCAGACGGGCAGTTAACAGACAGAGGATAACGAGATGCAGGAGTTGTTGGCCTGGGTGCCGGGGGTCAAGGAGATTGCCCGCGAAGCCGGAAGGATCCTTCACGACATCTATCATGGCGGTCAGTTCGAGCGTCAGCTGAAGGAGGATGCGACCCCGGTCACCAGTGCCGATCTTGCTGCCGATGCCTACCTCAAACAGGCGCTCTCGGCGCTCACTCCCCACGTTCCCGTGCTGACCGAAGAGGCGGCCGACATCCCCTTCAGCCAGCGATCCAACTGGCGGCAGTACTGGCTGGTGGACCCCCTCGACGGCACCGGCGAATTTATCGAGGGTAGCGGCGATTTCGCCACCCTGATCGCCCTGGTGCGGGACAATGTGCCGGTGCTCGGGGTCATCTATGCTCCCGAGTCCAACGTGCTCTACTGGGCGGTGCGCGGCTACGGCGCCTTCAAGGAGGTGAATGGCGAGGTGTTGCCCATCAGCGCCATGCATCACGAGCATGACCAGCCTGACTCACTGGTGGTGGCTATCAGCCGCCGCCAGAAGCTGGAGAACCTCACCCGCCGTCTCAACCCGGCCATCAACTACGAGCTGATCCCGCTTGGTTCCAGCTCCCTCAAATCCTGTCTGGTGGCGGAAGGGGCGGCCGATTGCTACGTAAGGCTCGGCCCCACCGGCGAGTGGGACACCGCCGCCGCCCAGTGCATCGTCGAGGCAGCCGGTGGCCGTATCCTCAGCCTGGCGTTGCAGCCACTCAGTTACAACGAAACCGAGTCGCTGGAGAACCCTGACTTTATCGTGATGGGGGATCCGGATCTCGCCTGGGGCAACATTCTGGCCCACTAGACGAGTAGCAATATCATCACACCAGACAAGCAGGCGGCCCGATGGCCGCCTGCTTTTTCAGGGAAGTTGCCCCGGGTGATGGCCGGTGTGATCCGCTGGTCAAGGCGCTCTTGAACAGCGTGATACGCTGGCAAAGCGGCAAAATGATAGTGAAACATCACAATCGGTCGGCGAGAAATGGTACGATTTTTCACGTAATTCTGAAAACACCTGATTAGCCAAAATAAAAAAATGACAGCAGATCAAATTTTGGTTTTATATTTCACAAAAACCACCAATATCAGTTTTGTTTCATTCTGTGACCCAGATTCCATTCCCAATCTCGCTGGCTAAACCCCGCAATAGCAGTGATATGTTTCAGTCTCGCTTTTTGAGAATTAAATCCCGATAAACCACAATGAACTCAGATTAAAACACTAACAAAAAGTGAATTAGTAATGAGTTTATCTGTAGAGGCTACCAAGGAGCTATCCGGTTCCTGCTCCACCACGTCCAGCATCACCCGCTGGCGCCGTCACGACACCCACTGGGTTATCAGCCTGTTTGGCACCGCCGTTGGCGCCGGTATCCTGTTCCTGCCTATCAATCTGGGTCTGGGCGGGATCTGGCCTCTCGTCATCGTCGCGGTACTGGCAGGCCCCATGACCTTCCTGGCCCACCGCGGACTGGCGCGCTTCGTGCTCTCCTCGTCACGCCCCCACGCCGACTTCACCGAAGTGGCGGAGGAGCACTTCGGCAAAATGGCCGGCCGCCTTATCTCGGCGCTCTACTTCCTCTCCATCTTCCCGATCCTGCTCATCTACGGGGTCGGTCTGACCAACACGGTGGAGAGCTTTATGGTCAACCAGCTCGGCATGGCAACCCCGGATCGGGTGATGCTCTCCGGCGTGCTGGTATTCGCCATGATCGCCGTGATGCTGGCGGGTGAGAAAGCGATGCTGCGCGCCTTCGCCTTTATGGTCTATCCGCTGGCGGCCATTCTGGCAGCCCTCTCCTGCTACCTGATCCCTCAGTGGCAATGGCCGGAAGTGACCGCGTTTGAAGGAGTCAGCTTCCTCAACACCGTCTGGCTGGCGTTGCCGGTCACCGTGTTCGCCTTCAGCCACGCCGCCGCCATCTCCGGCTTTGCCAACGTGCAGCGCCGTGAATATGGCGAGCAGGCAGAAGCCAAGAGCGGCCTGATCCTGCGCAACACCACAGTGATGCTGGTGGGCTTTGTGCTGTTCTTCGTCTTCTCCTGCGTGCTGAGCCTCTCGCCAGCCCAGCTGGCCGAAGCCAAGGCCCAAAACGTCTCTGTGCTCTCCTATCTCGCCAACATCACTGACAACCCGGTGATTGTGACTCTGGGGCCGCTCATCGCCTTTATCGCCATCAGCTCCTCCTTCCTCGGTCACTTCCTCGGTGCCCGCGAGAGCCTGAAAAGCCTGATCGCCAAGCCCACCGGCCTGCCGCTTGCCAAGGCGGACAAGCTGGGCATCGTCCTGATGTTCTTCGCCATCTGGGGCGCCGCAGTGATCAACCCGGGCATTCTGGGGCTGATGGAGACCCTTTCCGGCCCGGTCATCGCCATGATCCTGTTCATCATGCCAGTGATTGCCATCTACAAGGTGGAGGCGCTGGCCCGCTTCCGTCACGGCTGGACCAACGGCTTTATCCTGCTGACCGGTTCGCTGGCGGTATCGGCGCTGATCTTCAGCCTGTTGAAGTAACGACTCGCAGCAGAAAACAAAAAAGAGAGGCGACCCCGGGGTCGCCTCTCTTGTCTCTGTTCGGACGTGAACTCAGCCCAGCTTGGCGCCGTTCTCCACCGCCTGCTCGGGAATAGCCATCACTACGGCGCCATCCGGCCGATAGAAACCGGTCAGCAGAAACTCCGACTGAAACGGCCCTATCTGTTTGGCCGGGAAGTTGACTACGGCGATGATCTGGCGGCCCACCAGCTGCTCTGGCTGGTAGAGGGCGGTGATCTGGGCACTGCTCTTGCGAATCCCCAGTTCAGAGCCAAAATCCGCCCACACCTTGTAGGCCGGTTTGCGCGCCTCGGGGAACGGCTCGACCCGCACCAGGGTGCCCACCCGGAGCTCCACCATCTCAAAATCCTGCCAGCTAATCGTCTCCATTTCTGCTCCTGTTTATCGTGCACCTTGCATGACCCGCAGCATGGCCCAAAGAGAGCATCCCGTCTTCGGCGCTCAGCCGTTTCGTTGCGGCAGGTAGCCGTTTTGCTGGCGCCAGAGGGACGGAGTAAGCCCGTTCTCGGCCAGGAAGCGCTCGCTGAAGGCCCCCTGATTCTGGTAACCGCAGCGGCTGGCAATCTCGCCAACAGGCAGTTGCGTACCGGCAAGCAGGGTACGCGCCAGCGCCATGCGTCGACTGCGAATGTAGTGGGAGACGCTCATCCCCAGCTGCTGGCGAAAGGCGAGCTTGAACTGGCTCTGGCCAAGGCAGGCGATGGCGGCGAGTTGCTGATTGGTCAGCGGGGCGGCAAGGTTGACATCGATATGGCGTTGCACCTTGAGGATGCGGGCGGCAAGGCGTGGAATGGCTGCGCTCTTCATCCCCTGCCCTTCCGCCAGAAGGGAGAGCCACACCTGCTCCATACCCGCCACCTGCCGCCCCTCGGCCACCATGCGGTGCAGAAAAGCGAGGTAGTGGCGCTGGGGCTCATCCAGCTCGATAAAGGGGCGGGCCGCCAAATCGCCGGGTAGCCAGTCGCTCTCCTGCACCAGAAACGAAAGCGCGGGATCGGCAGCGTAGTCGTGCCGCTCGCCGGGGGCGATGACGCAGGCAGAACCGGGGGCAAGTCGACGCGCCCGGCCCTGCACCTCGATCTCGAGGGGGCCGTCGAGGGGGATCACCAGCTGGGCAAAGTCGTGACTATGGCTGCAGACTTGGTGGTGATAGTGGCGCAGGCTGAAGCGGGACATGGCAGATAGCAATGACGCGGCCAGGGCCGCGTCATTGGGGGTTATTCCTTGTCGAAATCTTCGATCTCTTTGCCCAGCGCTTCCATGATGGCGCGCGCTTCGGCCGGGACGCTGTCCGGTTGATCCTTGCGCAAGTCTTCGTCGCAAGGGAGCGGCTGGCCGGTGAAAGCGTGCAGGAAGGCTTCACAGAGCAGCTCGCTGTTGGTCGCATGACGCAGGTTGTTCACCTGACGGCGGGTGCGCTCATCGGTCAACACTTTCAACACCTTGAGCGGGATCGAGACGGTAATCTTCTTGACCTGTTCGCTCTTCTTACCGTGTTCCGCGTAGGGGCTGACGTAGTCGCCGTTCCACTCTGTTCCCATGACTCACCTGTTCTCATTTAGCCGTGAGCGCGGATTTTAACCCTTAAGGAAATTAATGGCAATCCAACAGCAAAGCCATTTAGACGTCTGGAAGTGTTGACGGCTTTTTTAAGCTGGCGTAGTGTGGTTGACCATGAGCCCGCAATGGCGGGATGGCGCGTGGCAGCAAGATGCCGGCGTGTGAAAAGACATCAAGGAGAGTGATATGACCCACAAGGCCACCCTGGCGGTTCGCACCGGGATTGAGACAGACACACAGCACGGTGCCGTGGTGCCCCCCATCTACCTCTCCAGCAACTACACCTTTGCCGACTTTGGCGAGCCCCGTCAATACGATTATGCCCGCTCCGGCAATCCGACCCGCACCAATCTGGCGGACGCGCTGGCGGCGCTGGAAGGGGGCGCTGGCGCCGTGGTCACCGGCACCGGCATGGGGGCCATCCATCTGGTCACCACAGCACTGCTCAAGGCGGGAGATCTGCTGATCGCCCCTCACGACTGTTACGGCGGCACCTGGCGTCTGTTTGAGTATCTGGCGGCCAAGGGCCACTACCGGGTGCAATTTGTCGATCAGGGTGACGAGGCCGCTCTGGCCGCCGCGCTGGCGCAAAAGCCTGCGCTGGTATGGGTGGAGACCCCCTCCAACCCGTTGCTGCGAGTGGTGGATATCAGCGCCATTGCCAGCGCCGCCCACGAGGTGGGTGCGCAGGTGGTGGTGGACAACACCTTCCTCTCCCCCCTGCTGCAACAGCCGCTGGCCCTTGGTGCCGACGTGGTGGTGCACTCCACCACCAAGTACATCAACGGTCACTCCGACGTGGTGGGCGGAGTGGCGATTGCCAAGGAGGCAGCACTGGCCGAGTCGCTGGTGTGGTGGGCCAACTGTCTGGGGCTCACCTCCGGGGCGTTCGACTCCTACCTCACCCTGCGCGGCCTGCGCACTCTGGCCCCCAGATTGCGCACCCATCAGGAGAATACCGACCGCATCCTCGCCTTCCTGCAACAACAGCCGCTGGTAAAACGCATCTATCACCCCAGCCTGCCGAGCCATCCGGGCCATGATATTGCGCGCCGTCAACAGTCCGGCTTCGGCGCCATGCTAAGTTTTGAACTCGATTGCAGCGAGGCGGGCATTCGCGCCTTCCTCGCGGCCCTCACCCTCTTCTCGGTGGCCGAGTCCCTCGGCGGGGTGGAGAGTCTGGTGGCCCATCCGGCCAGCATGACTCACAGGGCAATGACCCCGGCGGCGCAGCAGGCAGCAGGCATCAGCGCCCAGCTGCTGCGGTTGTCGGTCGGTATTGAACACGGTGAAGACCTGGTGGCCGATCTGGCTCAGGCTTTTGCACAGGCGCAGCAGGCAGAACAGGTAGCGAAGTAATGGAACAGCAGCAACAAGGAGAGATCGCGGTGGCAGCAGAAGCAGGATTGAAGCGACGTCACGTCCACAAATTTGGTGGCAGCAGTCTGGCGGATCCGGTCTGTTATCGCCGGGTCGCCAGCATCGTTGAACAACAGGTGGGCGGGGATGAACTGATCGTGGTCTCCGCCGCCGGCAAGACCACCAACCGGCTGATCCAGCTGGTGGAGCTGGCCGAAGCGGGGGACGAAGCCGCCGGTGAAGCCATCTCTGCCCTGCAGGCCTATCAGCAGAGCCTGATCGACGGCCTGCTGGAGGGTGAACTGCAGCTCGATCTGAGCAAGCAGTTGGCCGACGACATGCAACTGATCGCCAAAACGCTTGAAGGGCAGTTTGATCGCTTCGCCCGCAACGGCCTGCTCGCTTTTGGCGAAGTGTGGTCGGCGCGCCTGCTGGCAGCCCTGCTCACCAGCCGAGGCGACAAGGCCATCTGGCTCGATGCCCGCAGCTTCCTGCGCGCCGAGGATGGCGCTCTGGTCAAGGTGGATACCGCCCTCTCCAGCGAGCTGCTCAAGGCACGGCTGGCCGAACATGCCGGTCGCATCGTGGTGACCGGCTTTATCGCCGCCGACATGGAGGGGCGCTCCCTGCTGCTCGGTCGCAACGGTTCCGACTACAGCGCCAGCCTGTTGGCACTGCTGGCGGACGGCGAATCCACCACCATCTGGAGCGATGTGGCCGGGGTCTACAGCGCCGACCCCCGTCGGGTGAAGGAGGCGCGTCTGCTGGAGCGCCTGAGCCTCGCCGAAGCCAACGAGCTGGCCCGCCTTGGCTCTTCGGTATTGCACTCACGCACCCTGCAACCTGTGGCCGACAGCCGCCAGCGCCTCACTTTGCGCTGCAGCTACAACCCGGACGAGGGCTGCACCCATATCCTGCGCCGCGCCCCCCGCTCCGGCGGCGCCCGCATCGTCTCCTCGGTGGATCAGATCGCCCTCATCGAGCTGAAGGTGCTGCCGCAGACCAACTATGAGCAGACGGTGGCCACCATCGAGGCCCATCTGGCCCGTCACCGCCTCAACCCGCTCACCCTGCAGCGCCAGCCGGATCGCCGGATCCTGCGTCTCGCCTACACCCTCGAGGTGGCACAAGGCGCCTTCGAGCTGCTGCGCGACTTCCAGCTGCAAGGGAGCTTCACCGGCCTCATCCAGAAAGAGGGGTTCAGTCTGGTGGCGCTGGTCGGCGCCGGTGTCACCGACAACGCGGAGCAGTGTCATCGCTTCTATCAGCTGCTGGCAGATCAACCGCTGGAGTTCGTACAGGTGGCCCGAGATGGCCTGAGTCTGGTGGCCGTGCTGCGTCAGGTAGTGCTGGAGCCGCTGCTCATCGCCCTCCACAGCGCCCTCTTCAGCCGCCCGACCCGGGTTGGACTGGTGGTGTTCGGCAAGGGCAATATCGGCGGCCACTGGCTGAGCCTCTATGCCCGCGAAAAGGCACGGCTGGAACATGAACTCAATCTGGCGCTCACCCTCTACGGGGTGTTCAGCTCGGAAGGGGGCCTGCTGGATGAAGAGGGGCTCAACCCCCTCAAGGTACAGGACAACTTCAACCCCAAACCGCTGATCTGGCCGGAGTTGCTCTCCCAGCTTGAGCAGCACGGCTTCGATGCGCTGATTGCACTGGACATGACCGCCAGCGAAACGGTGAGCCGCTACTATCCGGATTTTGCCCAGCTCGGCATTCACATCATCGCCGCCAACAAGTTTGCCGGTGCCGCCGACAGCGAATTCTACCAGCGCATCAAGCAGACCTGCCGCGACCATCAGGTGCAGTGGCGCTACAACGCCACCGTGGGCGCCGGGCTGCCAATCCAGTCCAGCATCCAGATGCTGCGCCAGAGCGGCGACCGCATTCAGGGGGTCTCCGGCATCTTCTCCGGCACCCTCTCCTGGCTGTTCCAGCAGTATGACGGCACCCGCCCCTTCTCCGAGCTGGTGGACGAGGCGTGGCAGCACGGTCTGACCGAACCGGATCCCCGCGAAGATCTCTCCGGTCAGGATGTGCGGCGCAAGCTGCTTATTCTGGCGCGGGAGGCGGGCTTCGAGCTCGACTCCGCCGATATCGAGCTGGAGAATCTGGTGCCCGTCACACTGCGCAAGGTGACCGCCGATCAGTTCATGGACAGACTGAAAGAGCTGGATGGCCCGATCCAGACCGCCTTCGAGGGAGCCAAGCGCCTCGGCAAGGTGCTGCGCTACGTGGCCCGCTTCGAGCATGACGGCAAGGCGCGGGTCGGACTGGAGGCGCTGGAGCCCCATCACCCGTTTGCCAACCTCTTGCCATGCGACAACATCTTCGCCATCGAGAGCGACAGCTACCGCACCAACCCGCTGGTGATTCAGGGACCGGGGGCGGGCCGGGAAGTGACCGCCGCCGCTATCCAGTACGATCTGTGGCAAATCTGCGCCAGCCTCTAAGGCTGATATGCAACGGGAGCAGCACTCAGCTCACGCGCACAATAAAAAAGCCCGAGTCGATGACTCGGGCTTTTTGCTGAATGCCGCTTCGATTAGGAGAAGCAGGCCTGCAGCACGTAGAAGATGGCGATAGCCAGAATGGCACCGGCAGGCAGGGTGATGATCCAGGAGACCACGATGTTGCGCAGTACCCCCAGGTTCAGCGCCGCAATGCCGCGCGCCAGACCGACACCCATCACAGCACCGACCAGGGTCTGGGTGGTGGAGATGGGCAGACCGGTACCGGAGGCAATCACCACGGTCGCGGCAGTGGCCAGCTGGGCAGCAAAACCACGGCTCGGGGTCAGGTGAGTGATGCCGGTACCGACCGTCGCCATCACCTTCTCGCCCATGGTCGCCAGACCGATTACGATACCGATACCGCCAAGGGGCAGGATCCACCAGGCAATGGCTGCCTGACTGGAAATCTCGCCACCGGAAGCCACGATAGAGGCCACCGCAGAGAGCGGGCCAATGGCGTTGGCCACATCGTTGGAGCCGTGGGCAAAGGCCATGGCACAGGCGGTGATCACCATCAGGATGCCGAACACCTTCTCCACGTTGGCGAAGTGCATCTTGCTGTCATCCTGCGGGTTGTACTTCTGGCCGCGAATGTAGATCCAGCCGGCAAACGCCACTGCGATGGAGATGGCGATGGAAAGCAGAATGCCCTCGCCATCGCTCAGGTGCAGACCGACGTGGGTCAGCCCCTTCTTGATGGTCACCAGACAGATCACCAGCGCAGTCAGGAACATGTAGAACGGCACATAGCGCTTGGCGTTGTTCAGGGGATCATCGGTGTTGAAGATAAGCTTCTGCACGCTGATGAACATGAAGTAGGCAATGACACCGGAGATAGCCGGGGTGATTACCCAGGAGCCGACGATGCCACCAAACTTGCTCCACTGCACCGCTTCCGGGCCAATGCTCACCACCGCAAAACCGACGATGGCGCCAATGATGGAGTGAGTGGTCGAGACAGGCCAGCCGAAGTAGGAGGCGAGGATCAACCAGGCGCCCGCCGCCAGCAGGGAGGCGATCATGCCGAGTACCAGCAGGTCCGGGCTGTCGACAAATGCATTGCTGTCGATGATGCCGTTACGGATGGTGGCCGTCACTTCGCCACCGGCCAGATAGGCACCGGCAAATTCGAAGATCATGGCAATGATGATCGCCTGACGGATGGTCAGGGATTTGGTGCCGACCGATGTGCCCATGGCGTTGGCCACGTCATTCGCGCCAATGCCCCAAGCCATCAAAAAGCCGAACAAGGCCGCCACGAGCACCAGAGTGGTGCCGTAATTCGCGATAATGTCCATTAGTTGTGTTTACCCAGTCAGTCGATTACGAACGAGCCAGCATCAGTTCCAGACGGGCGCCTACGCGCTCGGCCTGATCTGCCAGGTCACCTACCCATTCGAGGATCTTGTAAAGGAACATCACATCGATCGGATTGTAATTGTGCTCAACCGCTTGCAGCTGTTGGCGCAGTCCGATCTGCATGGTGTCTGTATCGTCCTCGATCAGATCCAGCTGGTGGATCATCTCGGCAACCATTTCCACTTCCCGTCCTTTGAAGCCGGTCTCGAGCAGCTCGTCGAGCTCCCCGATCGCTTTCTCGGCCTGAGCGGTCGCATCAATACAACGTTTGAGGTAAGCCATGAAATCCGTCCGCATTTCAGCGGGGAATTCCATGCGACGGCCAAGCATGCGGCCGGAGATATCCTTGGCACGGTTGGCAATCTTGTCTTGCTGGGTCAACAGCTCCAGCAGGTCGGTACGTGCAACCGGCAGGAACAGGCCGCGAGGCAGTTTCAGACGGATTTCACGCTTGAGGGTATCTGCCTCTTTTTCCAGTTGGGCGATCTGCTGCCGGATCTTCTCGGCATCTTCCCAACGGTCTTCGGCAACGGCGTCAAAGAAAGGAACCAACTGCTGGGAGCACTGGTGAACCTTGACGATATGCTTCTGCAGCGGCTTGATGGGGGACTTGGCAAAAAGCCCCAAAATAGTATTTACTGGCATGGCCAAACCTGTGTCGGTGAAAAAACACTCGATACGATTTTATGAGGCGCGCATGGTAACCGAACTGCGCCCTCAATTAAACCGCGAATTAATCTAGTCGTCTCGCGGGCATTATATCCCCGCGACCCGAATCCTGCCCCCCAAAGTTGCCTGCCAGCCCGGAATGACTATGCAAACTGAGATCGAGATAAAGTTTTTTGTCGCCAGCGACATTCAAGCCAAGTTATCCAACCTGCTGAATTCTCTTGAGATTAAAGAATCGTCACAACAGCAGCTCGGCAACGTCTATTTCGATACGCCGACCCTTGCCCTGCGTCGTCTGGACATGGGGCTGCGGATCCGCCGCTGCGACGCCTTCGCCGAACAGACCATCAAATGCCGTGGCCAGGTGGTGGGCGGCCTGCACGCCAGACCCGAGTACAACGCCCCTGTCAGCGGCGATCTGCCGACCCTCTCGGCCTTTCCCGATGAGATTTGGCCGACCCTGACCGAGCGCGACCACATTCAGCAACAGCTGGTCGCCCAGTTTCGTACCGACTTCCTGCGCCGCCATTGGCTGATCGCCTTCGAGGGGGCCGAGATTGAGCTGGCCTGGGATCAGGGAGAGATCGTCGGCAGTCAGGGGCGCACAGCGATCAACGAGCTGGAACTGGAGCTCAAGTCGGGCGATACCGCGGCGCTGTTTGCACTGGCCCAACGCCTCGCCAAGCTTGGTGGACTGCGTCTCGGCGCCCAATCCAAGGCCCAGCGCGGCTATCGACTGGCTGGTCTTGGCAAACCGCTGGCCCTGCAGGCGCTGGTCGAACATGAAGGTATGGATGGCACAACGGGGGTAAGCGAGGGGCTGCGCCACTGGCAGCATCACGAGCAGCTCTGGCTGGAGCATCCTCAGGATAAAGGCATTCAACAGCAGGCACTCGCAGCCCTGTGCCAGGGGATCGATCTGGTCGCCCGCACTGCGGCCGTGCTGCCACAACCTGCACCTTGGCTGCCAGCTCTGACCAACCTGCACACCCATCTGCAAGCCCAATCGGACGAGCATGACGAGTGGCCTGCCGAACTGGCCGAGCTCTTCCTCTATCCGGCGTATGTCGAGTTGCAGCTGGCCATCGCCGCATGGCTGCATCACGCAGCCTGAGCGTGGCCATACCGGTACTAAAGGTCGGAAATAAAGGCCAGAAACAAAAGCCGAAAACAAAACGGGTGAGCCTTGGCTCACCCGTTTTGCACTACAGCAGGTTGAGCTGCTGCATGGCGCTGCGAATGCGCTCGCGGGTCGCTTCCGACAGTGGCATCACCGGCAGGCGGCACTCCTCGCTGCAGAAACCGAGCAGGGAAGCGGCATATTTGGCACCGGCCGGGCTCGGCTCGGCAAACATCGCCTGATGGAGCGGAATCAGCTGGTCTTGCAGTTCACGCGCTTCTTGCCACTTGCCGGCCAGCGTGAGGTTCTGCACCTCGGCCACCAGCTTGGGGGCCACGTTGGCGGTCACAGAGATACAGCCCTGACCGCCGCCGATGTTATAGGCCACAGCCGTGGCATCTTCACCGGAGAGCCAGGCGAAGGGCTTTTTGATCAGCTGGCGCTCGGTCCAGGGGCGGGACAAGTCGCCGGTGGCATCTTTCACCCCGGCAATACGCGGCAGCTCGGCCAGACGAGCCAGGGTTGCGGGTTGCACGTCGACGATGGCGCGCGGCGGAATGTTGTAGACGATGATCGGCTTGGCTGTGGCATCGTGGACCGCCTTGAAGTGGTGGTAGAGCCCCTCCTGATTGGGACGGTTGTAGTAACCGGCCACATGCAGAGTGGCATCAGCCCCCACCCGCTCGGCATGGAGGGTGTACTCGATGGCTTCGACCGGATTGTTGGAGCCCGCTCCGGCAATCACCGGAATACGGCCAGCGACCTGTTTGACCACCAGCTCCACCACCCGGCAGTGCTCGTCATGGGTCAGTGTCGGGCTTTCGCCAGTGGTGCCCACCGGCACAATGCCGTGAGTACCCTGATCGATATGCCACTCCACCAGACGCAGCAACGCCTCTTCATCCAGCTTTCCCTGTCGAAACGGGGTGATCAACGCAACGATTGAACCTTGAAACATGGGATCTCCTTCTCCTAAATGACGCGCATATGGCAATAAAAAACCCCGGTACGATGTGCGCAACCGGGGTTTGAAGCTTCTCAGGGATGAGAGGTTACGCGCGAACGTCGGCAGGCCCGAATTTCAGGCTTTTTTTGTGCTTTCGTTTCAACCCGCTGAACCGCATTTCGTCATCTCTGGTCAAAAAATGGTGTCTGGGCATATTTCGGGAACACGGCATAAATGTCAAGGCGAAAGGGGCTATGTATAATGGCCGCCCAAAATTGCGTGGAGAGACCCGATGAGCAGCCCAATCAGTGCCGTCAGCCAGATGCTGGAACGAAACCAAGCCCTCTTTGTCGGCAAGCGGCTACTTGTCTGCGGCGCGCTGGAGGATGACTACCCCCGCCAACTGGCGAGCCTGGCCCAGACCCTGACCGTCTTTACCACCGATTACTGCTACTACCGCAGCCAGCAGGCAGCCCTCGGCGAGGCTATCCTGTTCGACCACCAGCTTGGTGGAGCCCCGCGCTTCGATGCCCTGTTGCTGCTGATGCCCAAGGCCAAGGCCGAGGCACAATATCTGCTGGCCATGATGACCCCCTTGCTGGAAGCGGGTGCCGACCTGTTCCTGGCCGGTGAAAACCGCGGCGGCATCAATGGCGCCGACAAGCTGCTGGCCCCCTATGGCGAAAAGCCGATCAAACGTGACTCGGCCCGCCGCTGCTCGCTCTATCACGGTGAGCTGAGCAAACCGGTCGCCCCGTTCGATCTGGATAGCTGGTTTGGCCGCTATCAGTGCAAGGCCGGTGATACCGAGCTGACCGTGCTGGCACTGCCCGGCGTCTTCAGCGCCGCCGAGCTGGATCTCGGCACCCAGATGCTGCTGGCTGCTGTGCCACCGATGAAGGGCGATCTGCTCGATTTTGGCTGCGGCGCGGGGGTGATTGGGTCCGTGCTGGCCAAACGCAATCCGGATCTGCAGGTCAACATGGTGGATATCAGCGCGCTGGCGCTCGAATCGAGCCGCCGCACCCTGGCGATCAACGGTCTGCAGGGCAAGGTCACCGCTTCCGATGTCTATTCGGATGTCTCCACCCGTTTCCAGCACATCGTCTCCAACCCGCCATTCCATGCGGGTCTCAAAACCTTCTATGCGGCAACCGAGCAGTTCCTGGCCAAGGCGCCGGAATTTTTGCTGCCAAATGGTTCGCTGACCATTGTTGCCAACGCCTTCTTGCGCTACCAGCCTATACTGGAGACACACTTCAAACGGACTGAAGTGATCAGCAGTGATGCCAAATTCAAGGTCTATCTGAGCAAAATGTAAATAAGTGTAAGCCGCACAATAAAACAGCTAGAGAGCGCCATCCGGCATCTGATAAGGTATTAAGCACACGATAAAAACCACCCCTTTAGGGGTGTTTTTATACTGAACATTGAAAACCTTTTCATGTTGTTAATTCAGGGAGAGAAATACGATGGCAGGCATTTTGACCATGATCCTGGCTGGTGGCGAAGGTACTCGCCTGCAGCCTCTGACCACCACCCGCAGCAAGCCTTCCGTCCCCTTCGGTGGCAGCTACCGGCTGATCGACTTTGTCCTCAACAACTTCGTCAACGCCGACTTTCTGCGCATCTATGTACTGACCCAATTCAAATCACAGTCCCTCTACCTGCACATGAAGAAGGGGTGGAATATCGTCGGCATCACCGACCGCTTTATCGACCCTATCCCGGCACAGATGCGAATGGGCAAACGCTGGTATGACGGCACCGCCGACGCCATTTACCAGAACCTAGGCTTTATCGAACGGGCCGAACCGGATCACGTCTGCATCTTCGGCTCCGACCACATCTACAAGATGGATGTGAGCCAGATGGTCACCTTCCACAAGCAGAAGAACGCCGCCATGACGGTCGCGGCACTTCGCATGCCCATCGAAGAGGCGAGTGCCTTCGGGGTGATCGAGGTGGATACCGAAGGGCGGATGATCGGCTTTCAGGAAAAGCCGAAGCAGCCCAAGCACATTCCCGGCGATCCGACCCAGGCGCTGGTCTCCATGGGCAACTACATCTTCGAGACCGATGCTCTCTGCCGCGAACTGAAGCGGGATGCCGCCGAGGAGAGCTCCAGCCATGATTTTGGCAAGGATGTGATCCCGAGCCTCTACCCGCGCGCCCCCGTCTATGTCTACGACTACAGCACCAACGTCATCCCCGGCGAGAAACCGCACGTCTACTGGCGGGATGTGGGCACCCTCGACTCTTATTGGCAAGCGCACATGGACCTGGTGGCCGACAATCCCCCCTTCTCCCTCTATAACCGCAAGTGGCCCCTGCACACCCACTATCCGGCGCTGCCACCGGCCACCTTCATCGACAGCGACGAGTGCAAGGTGAAGATCGCCAACTCGCTGATCTCCGCCGGTTGCTTCATTCAGGGCAGCCAGATCCAGCGATCCATCCTTGGTTTCCGCTGCAATATCGGCGCGTGCAGCCATATCAGTGAATCCGTGCTGCTGGGGGATGTGAAGATTGGTGAAGGGTGCTCCATCCGGCGCGCCATCATTGATAAAAACGTTGAAATTGCGCCAGGCACCGTTATCGGTGAAAATCTGGACCACGATAGAGAGCGATTTACCGTATCCGAAGGCGGTATCGTGGTGGTACCTAAGGGAGCAAGAGTTGGCTATTAACCCACTGAAAATCCTGTTTGTTGCCTCGGAAGTTGAGGGGCTGGTCAAAACCGGGGGCCTGGCCGATGTCGCCAGAGCCCTGCCGATGTACCTGGCCCAGAAGGGGCATGATGTCAGGATCATGCTGCCCTTCTACAAGACGATAAAGCGACGGGATGAGGCCAGACTGGTGGCGTCACGCTGGCTGCCAACCCACCCCGGGCTACCGGATATCGGTTATCGCATCTACCAGATGGAGCTGGATGACGTCTGCGTCTATCTGCTCGACTGCCCGCAATATTTCGATCGTCCCCAGCTCTACGCCGAGAACAATCAGGCCTATCCGGATAATGGCGAGCGCTTTGCCTTCTTCTCGGCCGCAGCCCTCCATGCCTGCGAGCAGCTCGGCTTTGCCCCTGATATCGCCCACTGCAATGACTGGCACACCGGCCTGCTGCCACTGCTGCTGAAAACCCGTCACGCCCACAACCCCTTCTTCCAGCAAACCCGCAGCGTGATCAGCATTCACAACGCGGCGTTTCAGGGGGTGTTTGGCCGCGAGCAGTTCTGGGCCATGCCCGAGATCGCCGACTACGAACGCCGCATCAACTACGACTACGGCCACGTCAATCTGCTCAAATGCGGGGTGCTCTACGCCGACAAGATCAATGCGGTCAGCCCCAACTATGCCCAGGAGCTGCTGACTCACCTCGGCGCCCACGGCATGGCGCATATCTTCCAGCAACGGGCGGCGGATCTCTGCGGCATCCTCAACGGCTGCGACTACAAGGACTGGGATCCGGAGTTCGACGAATTCCTGCCTGCGACCTACAGCATCGACAACATGGCTGGCAAACAGATCTGCAAAGAGAGCCTGCAGCAGGAAGCGGGGCTGGCCGTGGCGGACTTGCCCATCTACGGCATGGTTTGCCGCCTGACCGAGCAAAAGGGCGTTCCCCTGCTGCTCCCTGCGCTGGAGAAATTCCTCCACCATCAGGTACAAGTGGTGATCGTCGGCTCTGGCGATCCTGCGCTCGCCACGCAACTGCAAACCATGGCTCGGGATTATCCGGGCAAGCTCGCCTTCATCAACACCTATGACGATCGGCTGGCTCATCTGGTCGAAGCCGGTGCCGACTTCTTCCTGATGCCCTCTCTGTTCGAGCCTTGCGGCCTCAACCAGATGTACAGTCTCGCCTATGGCACCCTGCCACTGGTGCGCGCCGTGGGTGGTCTGAAAGATACCGTGGTGGATTGGGATGCCGATCCCGAGCATGCCACCGGCTTCTGTTTTAACGATCCGACTGCCGCCATCCTGCTCGATACCATGCGCCGCAGCCTGCTCTATTTCCTGCAGGACAAGGAGCGTTTTGCCAAGGTGCAGCGCAATGCCATGAGCACCCGCTTCAACTGGCCTGACTCGGTCACCCAGTATGAACGGATGTATCAGAGCGCATTGGGCCGTTACTGAACGCCAAACGTCAGCTGATTGCTGAAGTTTTGTACCCTTGGCGCCACTTTGGGCGTCAACAGCGAAAAAAGTCCCCTTTGGCTGTTGACGCTCCCCCAAAACTCTATAGAATCCCCCTCCGCAGTGATGCGAAGGTGGCGGAATTGGTAGACGCGCTAGCTTCAGGTGTTAGTGTCCCACGGATGTGAGGGTTCGAGTCCCTCTCTTCGCACCAATACTGCCATGCTGATTCAGCAGCATGTAAATCCAACTAGAAAACCCGAATGTGCGAAGGTGGCGGAATTGGTAGACGCGCTAGCTTCAGGTGTTAGTGCCCCCCGGGTGTGAGGGTTCGAGTCCCTCTC